>NZ_CM001792.1:3337252-3637252 GCF_000340475.1 Oceanobacillus kimchii X50 | reverse complement strand
TAGCGGGAACGATGTTTGAACAGGTAGGAGCTCAATCGGCGCCAAAAGGAGAATACGATTTCCCAGGATATACATGTATTAGCATTAATGAAGAAGTAGCGCACGGAATTCCGGGGGAACGGATTATTCAAGAAGGCGATATTGTTAACATAGATGTTTCCGGGTCGAAAAACGGTTATTTTGCAGATACTGGAATCTCCTTTGTAGCTGGGCAGGGAGAGGACATGTCACATAAAGTATGTGACGTTGTGAAAGAAGCATTCGAGGCTGGACTGGAGAAGGCAAAACCAGGTGTGAGCACAAGTGCGCTTGGAAAAGCTGCACACAATGTGGCAAAAAAACATGGCTTAACCGTAATCAAGAATCTTACTGGACACGGAATTGGTCGCTCCATTCATGAAGCGCCTGATCATATTTTCAGTTTTTTCTCTCGTTGGGATAATGAAATTTTAAAAGATGGTATGGTAATTGCCTTTGAACCATTTATCTCCACATTTGAAGAGCAAGTCTATCAAGCGGAAGATGGGTGGACCTTCCTAACGGTGGAAAGCGCGGTAGCTCAATACGAACATACCATTATTGTTACGAAAGAAGGGCCAATTATTACCACATTGTAAGAACAATAAAACCGCAATAAGGAGCGATTGTTGAGTAACACAGGAAATTATTATAGCTCTTCACGGTTATTCAAAAATTATCTCCTTAGCGGGTGAATCTTCTTTCAATTGAAAACTATTGCCGTCTTCATTTTCATATTCAGGATCGATATAACTAGATTGGGCATCACTGTTGGAAGCATCTACAAAATCAGAGAAAACAGTAAATTCCTCGTCCTTCCATACCCAAATACCATCCTTTCCTACTTCTTTATGGAAAATGTTCCCGCGAAGAGAGTTAGATGCATTTGTTGTAAAATAGTTTGCGATAAACAGGCGAGACGGGCCAGCTGTGAGTAGGTTCTTTTCGATAACATTCGTTTTCGTATCATGTTGTAATAAAAGCTGACCACCGCCTAGCCCTTTAGTGTCGTTACGGTACAAGGTATTTCTTGCGATGGTTGAATGGATCGTCCCGCCGCGATTTTATCATATCCACCGATGGAAATCCCCGTATAATAGTTGTTATAAATAATATTATCGATAATGCTAATATTCTCTGCATACTTTCCAGCATGCTCTGAGGTGGCTTCAATTCCAATATCAGCGTTATGTATAGTATTCTGCTCTATGGAAATATTTTTCCCGCCATCAACATAGATGCCACCCGCAGAATAATCTTCTCCATATGCGGGATTTCCATACGACGATATGTCATAGATACGGTTGTTTCGCACCGTCCCCTCCCGCACATAGTCAGTGCTTTTATTGAGTGCTACTCCCTCATAGCCAATCAAGTCAATGCCGATATTATCGCTTCTGCGAATGATATTATCCTCTATATAAAAACTTTCAATATTACCGTTAAGTACAAGGGATTCACTTGCACCTAGTTTTAAATCTTCTAAGAGATTACTTTTAATATGGATGTCTGTCATTTTTTTGGTTCCGTATACGGCAATCCCATGTGCATTTCCATCCTCAGCATGTGTCTCGATATGCTGAACGTGGTTATTCTCAATCGAAATATGACTGCTTGATCCCGTGATAAAAATTCCCATCACCGTTTCATCTGCTAGATTTGTAGATAGATTCTCCAATGTTAACCCATTAATGGTAATATAATTCTTGCTATCGATCGTAATTAAGGCAGTATTTCCCTCTGTATCTACATCATCTCCACGGGTAAGCGTCACGTCCTCATCATTGTAAGCTTTGAAAACAATAGGTTTTGATTTTGTCCCACTATGTTTGATATGAAGGTGCTCTTGATAAGTCCCTTCTCGAATGTATACGGTAGTGCCGTTTGTTGCTTGTGATGCAGCTTTGTTTAGTGTTCGAAATGGACTGGATTTCGTACCGTCGTTTTGATCGTTTCCGTTAGTTGCTACGTAGATCACATTCTCCGCCTTGGCAGAAGGATTGTTTAATAAAAAAACAGTGATAATCGTTGTTAGGGATAAAATAATAATAATTAATTTTCTCAATAGAACCATTCTTCTTTCTTGGAGTAATATTAGTTGATTATACACTTATTATAAAATCACTGCACCGCAGGAGAGGTATTTTAGATGTCATTTTAATGTAAGCAGTCGCTTCGGAAAAACACTACGCTTTCCGTGGGCTTGTCCTCAGCCTCCTCGATAAAGGAGATCGCTTTTTCTGCGGGGTCTTCACACTGCGCATTCCCACAGGAGTCTTCGTGTTTTTCCTCCGCTAGTCAGTTAATTTAAATTATCATCTAATTAAATTTAATATGTTAAAGAAAAACTTATTGTTTTGTGAGGTAAGGTAGAAGGTCGTTCTCGAAGTATCTTAAAGGTCTTGATGATTCATCCTTTATGCTACTTGTAAAAACGGTTATCAATTTATACTCAGGTGCTACAATAATGTACTGTCCTTCATATCCAGAAGCACAAAAAAACGTAGCTGTTTGATTTTCTAGAGCTATATTCCACCAATGATACGCGTATGAAGTAGTATCATCAATTTTTACTTTAGGGCGTGTAGATTCTTTCACCCATCTAGCGGATACAATTTGTTTAGATTTCCATTTCCCCATATTTAAATAAAGGGAGCCAATTCTAAGCATATCCGCTGTTTTCATTGATAAACCGAATCCACCGATATTTACCCCTTGTGCATCTTTGTTCCACTTATAATTTGTTATTCCTAGAGGAGTAAATAGATGTTTATTAGCAAAGTCTTCAGTAGAAATTCCAGTAGTTGATTGTAAAATGGCACTAAGCAAGTGAGAAGAGCCGCAGCTGTATACCATTTCTTTCCCTGGAGGATGGACCTTTTCTTGTTGCATTACGAAGTCGACCCAGTTTTTACTCGGTAACATACGGTTATTACCTGGCCAGTGTAACCCTGAAGTCATAGTTAATAGATGTTTGACGGTGATATCGTTATTTGCATCATCATTATATTCTGGAAAGAAATCAACTATTGATGTATTAGTATCTTTAATAAATCCTTTGTCTATCGCTATCCCAACCAATATCGATAAAACACTTTTTGTTATAGAATAAATTTTGTGTTGTTTTTCTTTCATTTTTCTGTTTCGATAGTATTCAAATATTAAACGATTATCGTTTTGAACAAGTACGCTATCAATATGGTCTTTTTTTATTTTCTTTTCAAACTCGATCAAGTATTCCATACGTAATTGTTAGCTCCTTTTACTTAATTCTCCCCGTTAATAAAGTATTATAGTAATTACCATCAGATAAGATTTTGTCCTTTCTTAAAACCACTATTCGAATTACAGGAAATGTTTTGCTTTGATTGCAATGGAAGACTGCTCAGAATAACAAAGCTAAATAGTGAATAGAGCTCGTCTGTAAACCAAATTACAAGTGATACATAAGATTTCTAGTGAATAGAGCTTGTCTATTAACCAAAACACAAGCGAAACGTAAGGTTTTGAGTGAATAGATCCCGTCTGTAAACCAAATTACAAGCAAACACTTAAATTTTCGTAAGTAGAGCCCTGATTATTACCTATAGAGTATACACCTCAATGGCTACTAGCTGCTAAAATCTTCCGTCTGCAAAGCAAACTGAGTAAAATTCGAATTTCGTACATATGAAATTAATCATTTATCTACCCTTTTTCTCTATGACATTTACATTCGTAATCCTTGAATGTATATTCTTTATATAGGGTTACTTCTTTAAAGTCACTCGTAATAGATTGATATACTTTAATAAGAGGAGCTATATCTTTCTTCGCTAATTTTATTAGTTGTTGCTCGAAATCAACACCCGGTTCTAAACGATATTCATTCATCTCTTCAACTAAATTATTGTGTTCACATATATCATAAGTTATCGCTAAATAATACATTTAAATCGAATGCCTCCTATGTTATATATATCTATAAAACAAACCTAGAGGAGTGAAGTGCATGTTTAAAAAATACCTCGGTATTCCTATTTTTGCTTTTATATTCCTACTGCTTAAACAAATCATCTTTGATGATCGTATTGATTGGGTGTATACTGCTGTATTTCCAATTATTCTATACTTAGGGTATATTGCTTGGGAATGGATAAATATACCGTATAAATGGAAAGAAAATAAAAAACAATAAATTATTAATTCGTTTTTAACGCCATATTCAGAGAATCTAGCGTATCAAAAATCTATTAGAAAGACGTTCATCAATAAATTATCTAAAGAAATTTTTGATTGCATCCATACGTATCTTATGACTACAATCTTCACAGCCTTCACAGCAAAAAATCCTATTGCTTCTTTCCTTAAATTGCTTATATGTTAGTGAACCCTCGTATACTCTGAAAATTTTTTTACAATTATAGCAAAGTGCCTCATAGTAATTCATTGTTACCCCCTATTGATGCGTATCCTTTTAGGTGATTTATCAAAGAATCTAAATCTCATTATACATCTAACATATGTAAGTTCATCCTCTTTGCAATTACATGTAGCCACAAAAATTATCAAAAGTTCTCAAAAAATAGATTGTGTTTTATTCCGAGTCGCAGTATCCCCCACTGACTGAAGTTTCACTATATTTTTTCACAATAATCAAATCGTTTCAAGCTATCATAGATTTTTATATTAAAAATAGTTTGACAAGTTTATAGTTATAAAGTAATGTTAGTGATAATGATTATCATTATCAAAAATAGGGGGAAAATAAAACAGATGAAATCAAGACATTATTTGTATTACATATTATTATCCATAATTATTTTTGCTTTACTTATTGGTTGTTCTTCTAATGATGCAGATTCAGCGGATCCCGAGACAGAGGGTGATAATACAGAAGAGACAACAGAAAGTCCAGAGCCAATCGTAATTGAGCATGCATTTGGTGAAACTGTGATTGAAGAAACACCTGAGCGTGTTACTACAATTCAATGGGGGAACCAGGATGTTGCTTTAGCACTCGGTGTTGTTCCAGTCGGTTTCTCTGCAGCGAATTTTGGTGTGGAAGATGATAGTGGATTATTACCGTGGACAGCGGAGAAGTTGGAAGAATTAAATGTCGAAGATCCGAATGTATTTCAGGATACGGATGGATTAGATTTTGAAGCGATTGCAGATAGTAATCCAGATGTTATTCTGGCAGCTTACTCAGGAATTACGCAAGAGGATTACGATTTACTGACGGAAATAGCTCCTGTAGTAGCTTATCCTGTTTCACCATGGACGACTTCTTGGCGTGAGCAAGTAATGATGAGCGCAGAAGGCATGGGAATGAAGGAAAAAGGTGAAGAATTAATTGAGGAAACGGATAATCTTATTGATGAGAAACTAGAAGAGTATCCTGAAATCAGCGGGAAAAAAGTAGCTTGGGTAAACTTCTCTGCAACAGACACGTCGAGCATGCATCTGTATACGCCAACGGATACGCGTGTTAAGTTCTTAACGGAAGAATTAGAAATGGAATTTCCTGAAGAGATTCTAAATGAGTTGGAAAATGAAACTGATTATTCATTGAACCTTAGTGCTGAAAATGCAGATATTTTAAATAATGTCGATGTTTTCCTTGGTTATGGTGATGAAGAATTAGTAGAAACCATTCAAAATGATCCTATACTCGGACAAATCCCAGCGATTGAAAAGGGATCGGTTGCTTTTATTAATGGTACCTCGGAGTTAGGTGCTGCAGGTACGCCGAATCCACTTGCAATCTCCTATACAATCGATGAATACTTAGCGTTAATTAGTGATGCATTGAATAACGCTGAAGAGTAAAACAGAATATAGGGAAAAAAGTAAAAATAAGTTGTTTTTTCTTTGAAATGCATATTCAACAAAAAAAGGGTGGTTGTGACATAAAGGAGTCACGATGGCCCTTTTTAATAATTTTGTGAAGTAGAGTAGTGACATTTAATTTTATATACAAGAGGTTTCGATAACGTGCTGAGGTTGCTTCAAGGTAACATAAAAGATTTATGCCTGATTAAGAAACATGCCAGCAAACTGTGTTATACTTATATCTATCATTAATAATAGATGGAAGATTTAGATATTTCATCTTAAAGGATGTGTATTTAATTGAAGTTACAAACTGACCGATTATTGATCAAGCCTTTTGAGACAAATCATTTGAATGATGTGTTTAAGATTTATAATGATGAGACGACGTGCCATTTTCTGTTGCATGGCAAATGGACAGATGAAAATAAAGAAAGAAAATTTAAAAAGAAATTAAAACATAATCAATTAACAAAAGAAAACACCTTAAACTTAGCTGTTTTAGTGGACTCTGAAGTAATTGGTGACTTATCTGTATGGTACACAGATATGAAAGACACTGTTGAAATTGGCTATACGTTTTCAAAATCTGTGTCTGGAAAAGGTTATGCAACAGAGGCGGTGAGTGCTCTCATCGGTTATCTGTTTGAAGTTGTACAAGTTCATCGTATTCAAGCAAATTTAGATGCACGAAATACAGCATCCCGAAATCTATGTGAAAGAGTTGGGATGAGGAAAGAAGCTCACTTTGTACAAGATTTTTGGAATAAGGGAGAGTGGACGGACAGTATAGTATTCGGCATGCTAAAATCGGATTTAGAAAACGCGAAAGATAAGAATTTAGATTACTAATTTTTTTGATAGAAATAAACCATATAACAGCTTCATTTTAAAGAAAGAGAGCTGGATTCTTACTTTCTTCACTCTCCTCTCTCTGAAAAACTTATCTCTTTTTCATGCTTCTGCCACTTTACAAAATTATATAGGAAGTCTAGTAGACCAAGTAAGATAAACATCATTCCGAGAATGATATATTCTGTTGAGTTTAAATCTGTTGTCCAATATATACCAAGGTAAATCAAGATAAAAATAGGAATATTCCATAAGGATCGGATCATTCTTCTGCGATAAGTTAACTTATAGTGGTTAAAAACAAAACCCCTATTTACTTTTTCTGTGTTCTTACTCCTCGCGTACATAATTGTATGCATTATTGTAGCGGCTATAAAAGGCGCAATAAAATAGAATAAAATACTCATCTATGCCCCTCCTTCTAAAAATGACACATCTAACTACTTTTACAAAACAATTCCCTAATCGGAAATACCTAATCATAGTTTTGCATTTTCACCTAAAAATATAAAAACTTACAAAAATATTAGAAGTTGCTAGGGACATAGGACTAGTGACTACTACCTGCCAATTTGTTAACAATAAGATAACAATTTTAAAAATATTTTTTACAATAGTATTTCAAATTCCAAGTAATAGTGGTAATATAAATTTTGTATTTCGTAATCTTTTAGCAATGTTTCTAATTGTTTATTTTAAGGGGGCAATTTATTGCTATATACTCATAGATAAATAGATTGATTGAGTATAAAGGTCGAAATAAAAGGAATGGTCTAGTTTGTTATTGGGCGTATATTCCTACATAAGAAAGTCAAAACAGGAGGGAAAAAAATGAAGAATCATAAGTTTTTGTTGTTTGTTTTGGTTTTAATTTTAGGTCTGTTTTTAGCTGCATGTGGTAGTTCGGATGAAGGCAAAGAAAGTGATGCAGGTGCAGAAGGAACAGAAGAAGATACAAGTAGTGAAGGTGAAGCAGCTGCTTCTGAAGATTATAGTATTGCAATGGTTACAGATATCGGTGGAGTAGATGACAAATCATTTAACCAATCTGCATGGGAAGGTATTTCTGCATGGGGAGAAGTAAACGGTTTATCTAAAGGTAATGGTTTTGATTATGCACAGTCTGCGGACAAGGCTGATTATATGCCAAACTTAACTCGTTTTGTACGTGATGAATATGATTTGATTTATGGAATTGGATTTGAACTGAAAGAAGATATTCAAAAAGCTGCAGAGCAATTTCCAGATACGAACTTTGCGTTAGTAGATGATATAGTAGAAGCGGATAATGCAGTAGGTATTACGTTCAGTGAACACCAAGGTTCTTTCTTGGTTGGTGTAGCTGCAGCAATGAAAACAACTACTGATAAAGTAGGATTCGTCGGTGGTGTGGATTCGCCGCTAATTAAAAAATTTGAATCTGGATTTATTGCAGGTGTTAAATCTGTAAATCCTGATATCGAAGTTGATGTACAGTATGCAGAATCATTTGCTGATGCAGCAAAAGGAAAGTTGATTGCAACAAACATGTATGACAGTGGAGTAGATGTGATTTATCATGCATCTGGTGCAACTGGTAATGGTGTATTTAACCAAGCGAAAGACATTAAACAAAATGATCCTGAGCGTCAGATTTGGGTAATTGGTGTTGACCGTGATCAGCACGAAGAAGGTGCGATTGGTGATCATAACGTAACATTAACTTCTATGGTGAAACGTGTAGACGTAGCTGTACAAGATGTTGCGAATCGTGGAATGGTTGGCGAGTTCCCTGGTGGAGAGACTTTAGAGTATGGAATAGAAGATGATGCGATTGCTGCCGCTACTACAAACGAAGAAGCGATGACAGAAGACATTATTACAGCTATCGAAGACTATACAAAACAAATCCTGAATGGGCAAATTGAAGTTCCACATACAGAAGAAGAATTAACTACATTTTTAGAATCATTATAAGAAGTATTTATAATCGTTAAAGTTTAAGAATACAATGAAAAAGGTTTTTCCTGCTTTTAGCTTAAAGTATGTGAAACGAGCGATCTTGAACCATCTCTTGCTTCCGACGAAGAAGCATAGATGGTTTGATTTTTAGCAGAGACTTCGTATCCCTTTTACCATAGAGTGAAAGTCATCATAGGTAACTATTTTCATCATGATGTTGATGCCGTCCAGTCACTACGTTTCTATGTGCTCTATGTTATTAGTATGTAAAAGCCTTTTTCTTATAACTAATTTGTCTATATTCCTTGCTGTTCAAGGTTGTGAATCAAACGTTTTATTATAGGAGTGAAAACGAGTGGATTATGCAATTGAAATGTTGAATATCAGAAAGGAATTTCCAGGTATTGTTGCTAATGACAATATCACTGTGCAACTGAAAAAAGGGGAAATTCATGCTCTGTTAGGTGAGAATGGAGCGGGTAAATCGACATTAATGAATGTCTTATTTGGATTGTATCAACCCGAAAAGGGAGAAATTCATGTAAATGGAAAGAAAGTCAACATAACAAATCCCAATATTGCGAATAATCTAGGGATTGGTATGGTGCATCAGCATTTTATGTTAGTCGAACCATTTACTGTTACACAGAATATTGTGCTCGGAAGTGAACCAACCAATAAGTTTGGCAAGATTGATTTATCGAAGGCAAGACAGGAAATACAAGCGTTATCCGACCAATATGGGCTTCGAGTTGATCCAGATGCGAAAATTAGCGATATTTCTGTTGGGATGCAACAACGTGTGGAAATCTTGAAAACACTTTATCGTGGTGCGGAAGTGTTGATTTTTGATGAGCCAACGGCAGTATTAACACCACAGGAAATCAGTGAACTGATGGTGATTATGCGTGCTCTAATTAAAGAAGGAAAATCGATTATTCTAATTACACATAAATTGAAAGAAATTATGGAAGTATGTGACCGTTGTACTGTAATTCGTAAAGGGAAAGGGATTGGAACCGTTACTGTGGCGGATACCAACACAACTGAATTAGCATCGTTAATGGTTGGACGTGAAGTGAGTTTTAAAACTGAAAAAACTCCTTCCGAACCGAAAGAAAATGTTCTAGAAATCAACAATCTCTTTGTAAGAGATGCGAGAAAAGTAGATTTGGTAAAAGGTCTTGATTTAACGATTCGTGCTGGAGAAATTGTTGGAATTGCCGGTGTAGACGGCAATGGACAATCAGAATTAATTGAGGCGATTACTGGTCTGCGAAAAACAAAATCAGGTTCAATTCAATTACATAATAAAGCGATTGCAAATCTTTCACCAAGAAAAATCACGGAAAGTGGTATCGGACATATTCCGCAGGATCGCCATAAATATGGACTTGTATTGGATTATTCGATTGGTGAAAATATTGTCTTGCAAACGTACTATCAAAAACCGTTCTCGAAAGCGAAAGTACTGAATTATAAAGCGATATTTGAAAAGGCGAAATGCATTATTGAGGACTATGATGTGCGTACGCCGAGTGTCTATACAAAAGCACGAGCATTATCTGGTGGAAACCAGCAAAAAGCGATTATCGGACGTGAAGTCGATCGTTCACCAGCATTATTAATTGCTGCACAACCGACGAGAGGGCTGGATGTTGGTGCGATTGAGTTTATCCATAAGAAATTGATTGAAGAACGTGATAAAGGGCGAGCGATTCTTCTCGTTTCCTTTGAATTAGATGAAATTATGAATGTCAGTGATCGTATTGCCGTGATGTTTGATGGCAAGATTGTTGCGGATGTAAAACCAGAAGAAACGAATGAACAAGAGCTTGGTCTGTTGATGGCAGGTAGCAAAGTGGACAAGGCGGGTGAGACAAGCGAATGACATCGAATAATAAATTATTTGGATTATTAGTACCGGTTATCTCGGTTATTGTCGGTCTACTGGCAGGAGCTGTCATCATGCTGTTATCTGGCCATGATCCGATTCAAGGATATGCTGCATTATGGAATGGTGCATTTGGTGATGCCTATACGATTGGCGAAACCATTCGTAGAACAACACCATTAATATTAACGGGCCTTGCAGTTGCTTTTGCATTTAAAACAGGGCTATTCAATATTGGTGCGGAGGGACAAGTAATTGTTGGTTGGTTAGCTGCTGTCTGGGTTGGGCTAGCAATCGATGCACCGATGATTGTCCATCTACCACTTGCGATCATTGCTGGAATGTTAGCGGGTAGTTTGTGGGGATTCTTGCCTGGTTTGCTAAAAGCAAAACTAGGTGTACATGAAGTTATCATCACAATTATGATGAACTATATTGCATTGTTTATCACAAATGAAATTATACGAAGTGTATTAACCGATCAAAATACAACTACAGAATCTATTGCAGGAACGGCTTCTTTAGCATCCGAATGGTTACAGAGCATTACATTTTACTCTCGGGTGCACTATGGAATTCTCATTGCGCTACTTGCTGCATTCATCATGTGGTTTATCATTGAGCGAACAACTTATGGTTATGAATTGAAGTCTGTTGGTCACAACCTTCATGCATCGAATTATGCTGGGATGAATGTAAGTAAAAATATCATTCTATCCATGGTAATTGGTGGAGCATTTGCAGGTCTTGCAGGAGCAATGGAAGGACTCGGAACTTACGGTACGATTTCTGTAATGTCCGGATTTACCAATCTCGGTTTTGATGGAATAGCAGTGGCACTACTTGGGTCCAATAATGCGATAGGGGTTGTATTAGCGGCAATTCTATTCGGAGCTTTAAAAGAAGGCGCTGGAGAAATGCCGACAGCTGCAGGGGTACCGACAGAATTGGTAGATATTATTATTGCATTAATTATTTTCTTTGTAGCATCAAGTTATATTATTCGCTGGGTAGCACTTCGCTTTAAAAAGGAGGAAAAATAGATGCTAGATATTTTACAGTCCATTGTTCCAACGGTTCTATTTTATTCAGCACCTCTTATTTTAACAGCGTTAGGTGGCGTATTCAGTGAGCGATCCGGTGTCGTGAACATTGGATTAGAAGGTTTAATGGTTATGGGGGCATTCGTCGGGATCGTATTTAACCTTACGTTTGCCGATGTATTTGGAACGTCGACCCCATGGGTATCAATTGTAGTTGCAATGTTAATCGGTGGATTATTCTCTATCATTCATGCGGTAGCATCTGTTACGTTTCACGCGAATCAGGTAGTTAGTGGAGTAGCCATTAACATGCTTGCACTCGGTGTAGGAGTGTACTTGACGAAGGTTTGGTATGATAAAGGGCAAACCGATATGGTAAGCCAACCATTTTACACAACCGATATTCCACTACTTGAAAAGATTCCGGTCATCGGACCAATCTTTTTCCAAGGTGTATATGTAACGTCTTATTTGGCAATTATTCTTGCGTTCGTCGCATGGTATGTCTTATATAAGACACCGTTTGGACTACGCCTTCGTGCAGTCGGAGAACACCCAATGGCGGCCGATACAAATGGAATAAAAGTAGAGCGAATGCGTTATATTGCGGTAATTCTTTCTGGTGTGTTGGGTGGATTAGGTGGTTCGGTATTCGCACTAACGATTGCATCGAACTTCTCAAGCTCAACAATTGTTGGACAAGGATTCATGGCATTAGCGGCTGTTATCTTTGGTAAATGGCATCCACTTGGTGCAATGGGGGCAGCGCTATTCTTTGGATTGGCGCAAAGCTTGACCGTGGTAAGTTCCGGTGTACCTTTCTTAGAAAATGTCCCGCAAGTACTGCTTCTCATCGCGCCATATGTATTAACGATATTAGCACTAGCTGGATTTATTGGAAGAGCGGATGCACCACGAGCAAATGGTGTACCGTATATTAAAGGTAGCAGATAATTTTACTTAGGAAACAGACCTGCTTAGGGGGCAGGTCTGTTTTTTTACTTTTCTATTCTATTTATACAGACTTAATTGATGAAACTATCGAGAAACTTGCTTGCCTCACTATTAAATTTCCACACGACACCAAATTTATCAACAACCATTCCAAAATTTGCTGACCATGGAGTAGAAGATAACGGCATGATTATTTTACCGTCAACGGAGAGGGCTTCAAAAATTTGTTTATTTATTTCCGGATCAGCATCAATGATACTAATTAAGAGATTATTACCTATTGATGTTTTGCCAGTTACTGCTTGCATAGAAGGTAAAACATCAGACATCATTAGAACATTTCCTAAAAACTCAATACGAGACTCCATTATCATATCTTGCTCTTCTTCTGTTAATGGAGCACTTGGATCTTGACCAAGAGCACCAAACTTTACCTTTTTCACGCTTGTTGCTTGTAATGCTTTTTCATAAAACATTAATGCTTCTTCTGCCTTCCCATCAAATTGTAGATAAGCTATTGTGTTCATCTTATTACTCCTCCTTTTTTCTTACATTTGAAGTATAATGAGATATAGGTGACATATGTATGTCGTATATCGGAGGAGTATATGAAAAAAATTGAGCGACTTATCTCAATAGTTATGATCTTGCTACAAAAAGATGTAGTTTCTGCATCCCAATTTAGCAGTCTTTTCAATGTGACCAAGCGAACAATTCAACGTGATATGGAAACATTAGGGTATGCAAGTATTCCTATCTATGCAGTATATGGTGCTGATGGAGGATATGCGTTAATGGAAGAGTATAAATTCGACAAACGACTATTGAATAACAATGATATTGAAAATATACTCGTCGCATTAGGTGGTTTTGAGCAACTGATTACGAATCAAGACATTCAAACAACGATTCAAAAAATTAAAGGAATGACCATCAGAGAATTCTCTCCGAAGCTTGATTTAACGTTCTATGAATGGCCAGGAAGGAGTCAAATCAAGGAAGATATAGATTTTATTAGGCAAGCAATTGAAAATCATTGGTTATTAACGTTTGCGTATGTGGACCAAAAAGGAAATAAATCGAATAGAGTAATCGAACCATATAAAATACATTTGAGTGAGATGCATTGGTATCTGGTTGGTTATAGTTTAGAAAGGAAAGATTATCGAACATTTAAATTGACGCGGATATTAGATATACAAAGAAATGGATTTTTTGTTCCAAGGTCAGGGTCAGATGAGGAAGTTAAGAAGACCATACAACACTACGAACAACAACAGCTAGAGAGTGTACAGCTTTTGATAGATGTTTCTGTAAGAGATCAGTTTATAGAGAGGTATGGGAAAAATGCCATTACAAAACAGACTACAGAAAGTTACCTTGTAACAATTGAATTACCTCAAAATTCATATGCCTATCAATTTTTAGCTGGATTTGGTAATAAAATTAAAATTATAAAGCCAAGAAACTTTATCACTAGCTATGTGAAATTTTTGGAAGAAACAGTGAATCTTTACAAATAAAATGAGGATAGGTCAATTTCGTTAATCTAGATATTGGCGTTAAAACGGTGCTTGGACATTTGGTCTCAGACGAATGGAGCAAGGCAAAGGTGAGATCCCGAAATGTGGGGATCACCAGCAGCCCTTGGATAAGCGGAGTATATTTCTTGAGACGAATTTTCAAAACCTGTTTGTACGGACTTATCTTTGGTTAATACTTTTGCTCCACTATTATGATTGGTTTTTATCCAATCTACATAAGAAGTTTTACTTTAAGCTGGTTTTCGTAATATTTTTTCCATCGCTTTGCCTTTTGCTAATTCATCGATTAGCTTGTCTAAATAGCGAATTTCCTGCATGGTTGGCTCTTCAATATCCTCCACTCGCACACCGCAGATGACACCTTTAATCAAAGCTCGTGAATCGTTCATTTCCGGAGCTTCGGCAAAGAAGGTCTCAAAGTCTGTCTGTTTTTCTAGTTGCGCATCTAACTGCTCTTGGCTATATCCAGTCAACCAGCGGATGATCTCATCGACCTCTGCTTTCGTGCGATCTTTTCGCTCCGCCTTCTTGACATAATTGGGATAGACACTTGCAAAACTCATGGTATAGATTTTATGTTTAATCATCATACACATCCTCTCATTGGTTGTTTCTGTTTATTTTATCATGAAATGGGTGGAGGAGGTGGGAATGAATCGATTGATGTGATTCCAAGAAATGTTATAGTGTCTGGATTGGATTAATTTCACCAATTCGAGTTTTTGAGATATTTGATTTCCATTGCAGATAGACTATTTTAACAGCTAGCAGCCACTGAGGAGTTTAAGCTCTATAGGAATAATCAGTGCTCTATTTACGAAAATTTAAGTGTTTTGCTTGTAATTTGGTTTACAGACGGGTTCTATTCACTAAAAATCATACGTTTCACTCGTATTTTGGTTAAAAGATGAACTCTATTTGAGCAGGAGGCGCCGTCTCTGCCAATTCAATCAATCCAAGTATTTCCTACAAACTGATTAGAAATATATATTCTGCAATGATGAACTCTATTCAACTTGATAAATAAATGCTGTAGAAGTCCAGCATTTATTTATCAAGCTGTTCTGAACGTTTTTTCGTAGGTAATAGGCATAAGTAAAGGGAACGAGAAAATATATAAATATTACACTATCTACAATAATAGCGTCTGAAAGTTTACCGCTTTAAAATAATTGGATCAGTCCTATAGCAATTCCAATAAAAGCTATAATAATAACAGTTAGATAATATGGAAATGGCTTTTTGGGCTTTTTCGTATCATCATAGATATCCATCGATACTCCAATATTCATAAAGTTGAACACTCATACAGGCTATCCATCCTTTCTTTAAAAGGTATTAATGACAGAAGTGCTTTTATGAAGTAACTCAATCTACAGTATCAATTCCCTAAAATGAGAAGTGTAACCAGTTTGAATTGTGAGCATAAGGAATAAAGTAGAATTAGGATGACATATATAGTTAAAAAGGAATCATACTGTAATGGTATGTACATAATTGCCACAACAATTCCGTATTTATTTAATTTTGTAATCTATACATAACTTGAATGTTAAATAAACAGTAGTAAAATTAATATTCTAGTACTTTTACATTAGTTTTTCTCAAAAAGGAGTTTCTGTAATGAAAAGGAGAGAGTATAGAACTAGGGTTGAAAAAAATCCAAAGAAAACGAAAAAGATGATATCCATTGTGTTGATTCCGATGCTACTATTTATCGTTGGAGGGTTATCATATGCAGGGTATGTCTACGGTACCACAAAGAATGTAATGAAGGATTCTTATGAAGATAATGGAAGAGATAAATCTAACCTACGCGATTCGGAAGTTGAAATTGACATGGATAACATAACCGTATTAATTATGGGTGTTGATACTGGAATAAAAAGAGGCAATGAAGATAGATCAAGAACCGATTCGTTATTATTTGCATCACTAAATAAAAAAGATAAAAGTGTTGATTTACTTAGCATACCACGTGATTCTTATGTGTACATACCTAGCGAAGGGAAAAATGATAAAATTGCACACGCTCACGCCTTTGGCGGTACTATGGGAACAATTGACACGGTAGAAAATATGCTTGATATACCGGTAGATTACTATGTAAAGCTTAATTTTGATTCTTTTGTTGACGTCGTGGAATCTCTCGGTGGAATTGAAGTCGATGTACCTTATGAATTCACGGAATCAGACTCTAATGATAAAAAGGATGCCATTCATTTAATGCCAGGAGAGCAAACACTCAATGGCGAAGAAGCGTTAGCATTCGCTCGAACAAGAAAACAAGATAACGATATCGAGCGTGGTAAAAGACAACAAGAAGTAATTAAGTCTATTGCAGATAAAACTCTATCGGTAGACTCTCTATTTAATATAGATAAAGTAATTAAATCAGTTGGTGAGAATATGGCTACAAATATGTCATTTTCAGAAATGAAGAGCTTGTTTTCCTATGTTGCAAAAGGAGACGATTTGAAGATTAACACTCTTAACTTGAGCGGGAGTGATAATATGTCTAATGGGGTATATTATTGGATGTTAGATGAGCAAAATTTGAGTAATATTGAATTAAGGATGAAAGAACATCTAGAGATCGAAAGACCGAGAGATAATGAAACGGATAAGCAAGTAGAAGAAGAATTAAATAATCTATAGAAACATAACATTCAACAATAAAAAGCAGTATTGCCTAAGGTCTGGTATTGCTGTTTTTTAATTGCTATTTCTGGCAGATTATTTGTTCAGTACTAGACAGTTGGCTCATTTAACAAATAAATAGATAGATATGTTAGAGTAAAAAAAAGTTCGCATACATAGGAGGAGATTACATTGCATCCAAAGCAACAGCGAGAGTCATTTCGTTCTAATCAGTACACAGGCACCACGTCTGGTATGTGTGATAATTTTTTACAAACCAACATGATTATTTTGCCAAAAGAATATGCATTTGAATTTCTGTTGTTCTGTCAGCGTAATCGGCAATCATGCCCGATTGTTGATGTGCTTGAAGAAGGTGTGACAACCCCGAAGATAGCTGATGCGGACGTTCGTACGGATTTGCCTAAATACCGAATCTATCGTAACGGTCAATTGGATAAAGAAGTTACGGATATAAATGAGGAATGGCAAGAGGATTTTGTCACGTTTCTTATCGGCTGCAGCTTTACGTTTGAAAAGGCGTTGCTTGAGAATGGCATTCGACTTCTTCACCAAGAACAAGATCGGGTGGTGCCGATGTACAAGACCAACATTCCTTGTGAAAAAGCTGGGCGCTTTGAAGGGAACATCGTCGTGAGCATGCGGGCGTTGAAGACAGAGGAGATCGATAAAGCAGTTAAGATTACGGAAAGGTTTGAGACTTCTCACGGGGCTCCGGTTCATATTGGTAATCCTGAAGAAATTGGTATCACGGATATAGACAACCCAGATTATGGAGAAAGTATTTCTTTTGATGAAGAGGAAAGGACTCCGGTGTTTTGGGCTTGTGGTGTGACCCCGCAGAATGTTGGATTGAATGTTAAGCCACCAATCATGATAGCCCATGCTCCGGGACATATGCTGATAACCGATCAGCTGGAAGAACAGTAATGAGTTTCTAAGGTTAATTTTCTATTTATAAGTTGGGAGTTTTTGTCTGAACCTCATTAGTAGTGAATAAGAATAGTTGCTCGGGAACTTTTCTAGCTAAGTAATTACAAAATCGAAGTAAGACACAACATGAAAGATTGCTTTTGTTGTGTCTTACTTCATAAGACCGCCAAGCTTCATTCGTTTCATTGCCTAAAACGCAGATATTATCTATTTTTCTTTGGCCATTAATACACGTAATGTTTCTTTAAGACCTTCTTTAAAAGGCGTTTTTGGAATGGTACCGATTCGTTTTTCATATTTTTCTCCACTTAGGATAAATCCTTCTTTAGTAAGGTACATTATCTCAACTATTTCTCTCATAAATTCATCAAATAAACCAATAAAACGAATTGTACTTTTAGTTAGTGGGATAACTATTTTTTGATTGCCAGTTATTTGACGAGAAATTTTGATTATCTCTTTCCCGGAGATCAACCCTGCCCCAGGTATGTTCCAGTTCTCTCCATAAGAATCGTCCTTTTCAGCTATATTTACAATCATTCTAGCCGCATCGGGCAAATAGACGTATTCACGAGGAGTTTTCAAATTGCCTATAAAAATCGATGTCTTATTGGCTGCAATTCCTTCCAGTGTCGGTTGCAGGTAAGAATTTTGTGATGTAGGGCCATAATAATCAGGCAACCTAACAATTAATGCTTTGGCGTTTTTCCATTTGCTGTTGAATATTAATTGTTCGAATTCGACTCTAAGTTTGCCTTTTTTCGTATGGGGGTGATGTGGGTGATTTTCATCCCCTTTAGCGACTTGATGTCCATACACATAAATACCATCTACAATAACAATATTTTTCCCTAAAGCATCTGCTGCTTTCATTACACTTTCCCCAAGTGGCAAGAGTTTGGTTTTCATCTCTTGATATTTAACATTTGCACATTGGAAAATAACATCCACATCTTTTGCAGCCTGTATAATTGTTTGATAATCAAATATATCTCCCAGTGTATAAGTTAATTTTGGGTTATTATCATGTTCCTCTATTAATGCTTTCAGTTTACTTTGAGAACGTCCAAAAGCAATAACTTCTACCCCTCTGTTCAATAATTCTGAAACTATAACTTGACCTGAACCACCAGTTGCTCCTAGTACAATCGCTGTTTTCATTTAAACACTCCTTTCGTTAGTGATTAATCAATAACAAAGAATACAATAAAATAATTAGAATTAATTTAAACTCTTTATTATGCAATTCCGCTAAATAATCACATTGTAAGTATGCAATTTGTTGTTTAATCCCAAAAAGTGAACAATACAAAGATAATAGTTACTATACTTAATCCAATGGATAAAGAGGAAATAGAATTTTCTTTATTATTCTTCATCATCTGTATTACCTCCTTTTTAAAATGTTGAAAATAAGCATTAATCCCACCAACTAATGATACAAACGACAATTATTCCAATAAAAACAAAGTCGATTTTGTTTAATTTCATATCTTCAGCTCCTCAATTTTTGTTAGTGATTAATCAATAAATAAAGTTGTAAAAAATAAATAATCTAGATTCGATTATTTACTTTTTGCTATAAGTTCTGGGAGGTCTAAGAAATAAGAAATATTGCATAATATTCCTCTTGCTAAGAACGTCGTAACTTCACTCTCCACATTCTCTATTCCAGCGTCTTTAAATCGTTCTAAAGTGTAGTTTTGAATGTTGGATAATCCTTTTTTTGTTGCATTTCGTATAGCTTCTTCTGTTACCGAAATTCCTATCACCTGTAGTGCGATTTCATTAGGGTGCAATTCAGAAAGTTCTTCATATGCTTCAATCATTTTATCAACGAGCTGTTCTGGACTCGAATCGACATTTTTAAAAGCCAGAAGAATCCTTTCAAACGCTCGATCTAGAGCTGCAATAAACAATTCTTCCTTTGTTTTAAAAAATCTAAATACATATGGTTGGGATATACCCGCTTTTTCTGCAACATGTGCGGTAGTTGTGTTATGATAACCTCTTTTTGCGAATACTTCTAATCCTGCTTCAAGGATTTCTTCCTTCCGATTTTCTTTGCTTGACCTGACCATACCAGACACCCACTTTTAGTTATTTATTGATCAATTACATTGTAATTAACAATTCGATTAAATGCAAATACAAATTTTTTTCCTAGGTAGGGAATCATAGTATTATCTTAAAAGGTGAATAGAATTATTATTTGATTGTCATATGGTAAACTAAAGGAAAACATGCGTCGAAAAGGAAGATTTGTATGAATATAACGATTGTATCGGTTGGGAAATTAAAGGAAAAGTACTTAAAACAAGGTATTGATGAATATAAAAAACGCCTAAATGCATATGCAAAAGTGTCGATAATCGAAGTAGCAGATGAAAAAGCACCAGAAACCATGAGCGAAGCGGAAATGAAAGAAGTCAAACGCAAAGAAGGCGAACGAATTCTATCTCATATCGCACCGGATGCGTTTGTGATTACACTCGAGATTGAAGGAAAGATGCTAGGATCTGAGCAACTTGCAAAGAAATTGGACGAGCTTGCCACGTATGGAAAAAGCAAAGTTGTATTTGTGATTGGTGGATCACTCGGGATTAGTCTGGACGTGCAAAAAAGAAGTGACTTGGCATTGTCGTTTTCCAAGATGACATTCCCTCATCAGTTGATGCGACTGGTGTTGCTGGAGCAGGTTTATCGTAGTTTTCGGATTAATCGGGGGGAACCGTATCACAAGTAAATGAGGTTTTCTGGTAGTTTTATGTTAATTTTTCTTGTGATGCTTGTATATAGTATTTTTCAAATATTACATAAATATCATTGAGTTTAGTGATAAAATAACAATTGGTTGTAACTTTAGTGATGACCTTTTCGATTAAATATTTTAGGGGGTGAAGAAAATGAGGTTTTTTGTTAATAAATTATTATTAATTGGATTGTTAGGGTTAATGCTAGTTGGTTGTTCTGCAGCAACCAATACTGAAGAAAGCTCAGAGGATACAATAGAAGAGACCGTAGTAGAAACTGTAGAAGCAATTGAAGAACCTGAAGAAAGAAGTATTGTAGCCGACGAAATTACAACAACCTTCTATCCAGAAGTAACTAGATTAAGAAATCTTACCGAAGAAGACCTTGAGTGGTACGATATAATAATGACAAGATTAAATGCTATAGATGATTTCTCAGGTGATCGGGAGACTGTATACGAGATAGCTGAAGAATACGGAGAAGATCCTGAAGAGCTGTGGTTTAATTGGTTAGAGATTGTTGACGCAAAATGGTACGGTGATAATGGAAATTATGCTATTTTGCCAGAGGCTAATCATAAATTAACTAGTGAAATTCTTGAAAAAAACATCGTAGGAGAAAATATAGAACATATTAGCGGTGGGTCTGAATTGAACGAGGAAAATTTAACTACCTCTGTATATCAGAAGCTACATGTAGATGGAGAACCTTACGAAATTGCTTACATAATTGAACACAGAGATGATTTTAATATTGCTGAAATAATTGAGTTCAGTATTAACGGAGAAAAGATAGATTTTTAAATATAATATGTTTAGTTACGTTCCTTTTGAAACTGAAGATTATTCATCTACAAAGGAAATTGTTCATGATTGGCTTTGGGGTTTGAGCGAATCCAAATATCAGGCTTGTGTCCGTGAGCCGGAAATGTTCAAGCTTTATACCATCTACATCGATCGAAATCCAGTTGTTTGGACACGACACATTGGGGATTTAGTGAAAAGCTTAAAAGAAGCAAGTGGAATTGAAGATGAAGAACAATTATATGCTATTCTATTGGCATTCTCCTGGCTTTCCTCGCCAGCGTATGCAGAAAATGGTTCCTCATTGATATTAAACGTGAATTTGAAGGAGTCTGGAAACTGTTCGAATCAGGGTTAGAGTAAAAATGAAAAGGGGAAAATCATGTATGATAGAAACTACTGATATGCCTTGGGAAGAAGTTCTGAACGACGATAAGATGCATTCCATTTCTGGTGATGTTCGGATAATTAATGCCTTCCCAATTCCACAGCTTAACACGGAGCGAAGAGTATGGATTTACTTGCCAAGAAGCTATAACGAAGACATTCGCAGGTACCCTGTTTTATATATGCATGATGGGCAAAATGTGTTTAATCAAGCGACATCTTGGGGAACGGAGTGGGGCGTTGATGAGACGTTGGAGAAATTGACGATTGATGAACCTGGGCTTGAGACTATCGTAGTTGCTATTGATCATGGAGGCGACCAGCGCAACAATGAATATAATTTCACGATTAATCCGGAATATGGTTTTGGGGGCAAAGGAGAGGCTTATGCTGCATTTCTTGCGGAGACTCTCAAGCCCTATATCGATCGTCACTATCGCACTCTTTCCACACCGGAACATACAATGATTGGTGGCAGCTCTTTTGGTGCATACATATCGCTTTACACTGCCATCTGTTATCCTGAGCAGTTCAACCGAGTGGGTGGCTTTTCTTTCGTGATGTGGCAGGACAGCGGTGCGATTCTCCAGTTAATTGAACAGTCGGAGGTTTCTCCTACACTGCGAATCTACTTGAGCATCGGAGAACAGGAGACGGATAATCCAGAATTTAACCGAATTGCTTGTGAGCATGTCACGCTTGCTCGTCAGACGCTGATTACAGCAGGTGTAGCGCAAAGCAGAATTCGATTTGACGTCATTCCAGATGGAACACACCATGAATCTACGTGGGGTCCACTGTTTTCAGAAGCACATCGATGGCTGATGCAACCATGATAGAGTGATTTAAATTATGACTGTCAGCGAGAAGCTGTCTACTCCATTCTCCTGCGAAAACTGCATCAAATTTCCCAAAGTATTTTTGCTAATAGTGCTACAATGTGTATAATAATGAGTAAGTGAATAGGGAAAGAAATGGGGTATATTAAATGGTTCAATCCATTAATACAAAGGTCGACTTAGTTATTGATGCGACCTCACATATAAATTTGACAGACTATGGAAAGATCATGATTGGAGATAAAGGATTTGAGTTCTACAATAAACGTGATGCGCGTAAATTTATTCAAATTCCTTGGGAAGAAGTAGATTATGTGATTGCTTCCGTTCTATTCAAAGGGAAATGGATCCCGCGTTACGCTATCCAAACAAAGCGAAATGGAACCTATACATTTTCTTCAAAAGATCCAAAAAAAGTCTTGCGGGCTACTCGTGAATATGTTGAGCCGAATCGTATGGTTCAGTCCTTAGGATTCTTTGATGTTATTAAACGCAATTTTAAGCGTAAAAAGAAATAGAATTGAATATCTATAAGCACTCGATTTGCTGAAAAAGTAGATTGGTAAAGTATGATAGAATCCTTATAAAATCGCTTTTGTTTGAGAAAATAGAATTAGACCCTTGTAATGTATAGGTCGATTATCGTGAAATATTTTCTTGTAGTGGGAAAATGGCTATGATATAATTCACCTAAGGAAATCTTTAAAGTTTTTAAATGATTATTTTTAGCGGTAAAATTAAAACGGTTTCAAATAAAAATTAAATAGCTATCTTTATTATTTTACGTGTTACTGATTCGATCAGGCATGAGTAAAAAGTATAGATTAACACGAAGGTCAGGTTCTTTTTATTTCTCCTACCTTTATTTAATCGTCTTTTTACTCATGCCTTTTTTATTCCAATCAGAAGTGTAACCGCTCTAGATAAGCGAATAAAACATACTTTAGGGATGCCATATTTATGTAAGCTTTCACAATAAGAATAGGAGGTAAAAAGATGGTAGGAATTATCATTGCTACTCATGGTGAATTCGCAGAGGGTATCTTGCAATCTGGAGAAATGATCTTCGGAAAACAAGAAAATGTAAAAGCAGTTACATTGATGCCGAGCGAGGGACCTGATGATGTAAGGGCAAAAATGGAAAAAGCAATCGCCTCTTTCGAAAATCAAGACGAAGTATTATTCTTAGTCGATCTTTGGGGTGGAACTCCTTTCAACCAAGCAAGTGGCTTGATGGAAGCGCACCAAGATAAATGGGCAATCGTTGCTGGGTTAAACTTAGCAATGTTGATTGAAGCTTTTGCAACACGCTTTTCCAAGGAATCAGCCCAAGAAATTGCTGTACATATTTTAGGAACAGCAAAAGAAGCGGTTAAGGTAAAACCAGAAGAATTAGAACCAGCAGAAGCTACTGCAGATAATGCTCAACAAGTGAATACAGGTACTCCTGGTACATTTGATTATGTATTAGCCCGTATCGATTCTCGTTTGCTGCACGGGCAAGTGGCAACTGCTTGGACAAAGAATACGTTGCCTACACGTATCATCGTTGTATCAGATGAAGTAGCGAAGGATGAGCTACGTAAGAAATTAATCCAGCAAGCTGCTCCATCAGGGGTAAAGGCACACGTTGTTCCCATTAATAAAATGATTGAGCTTGCCAAAGATGATAAACATTTTGGAGGTCAGCGAGCGTTACTCCTATTCGAAAACCCGCATGATGTACTTCGAGCGGTAGAAGGTGGCGTTCCATTAGAAACCATCAACGTTGGTTCAATGGCACACTCACCTGGTAAAGTGCAGCCGAATAAAGTTTTGGCCTTTAGCCAAGCGGATCTCGATGCATTTAAAAAACTAAAAGAAGCTGGATTGACATTCGACGTGCGTAAAGTACCGAACGATTCCAGAGGAAACATGGATGAGATTATGAGAAGGGCTCAGGCAGAGCTGGACAAACAAAGATAATCCTAATCATCAGTAAAAAAAGGAGGATTAATGATTATGGAATTGACTATTATTCAAATAATATTAATTATTATAGTAGCATTTTTAGCTGGTGTAGAAGGAATCTTGGATGAATTCCACTTCCATCAGCCTATTATTGCCTGTACGTTAATCGGATTAGTTACAGGAGAAGTAGTACCATGTCTTATCTTAGGTGGTACCCTACAATTAATCGCGTTAGGTTGGGCAAACATTGGAGCTGCTGTAGCACCAGATGCTGCACTGGCATCCATTGCATCGGCAATTATTCTTGTATTAGGTGGCCAGGGAGAAGCAGGTGTATCTTCAGCAATCGCGATTGCAGTACCACTTGCAGTTGCAGGTCTATTATTAACTATTATCGTTCGAACGATTGCGACTGGTTTGGTGCACTTAATGGATGCGGCAGCCCGAGAAGGAAACATTAGAAGAATTGATTTTTGGCATATTGTCGCTATTTGTTTACAAGGGTTACGTATCGCAATCCCAGCTGCATTAATTTTGGCAATTGGTGCAGGTCCAGTTAGAGAGTTACTTCAATCTATGCCTTCTTGGTTAACAGATGGTCTAGCAGTCGGCGGTGGAATGGTAGTAGCTGTTGGTTATGCAATGGTTATTAACATGATGGCGACAAAAGAAGTATGGCCGTTCTTTGCGATCGGTTTCGTATTAGCAACTATCCCATCCATCACTCTAATGGGTCTTGGTGGTATCGGTGTAGCTCTTGCATTAATTTACTTAGCACTTACAAAACAAGGCGGTTCAGGTAATGGTGGCAACGGAAACACTGGGGATCCGCTAGGTGAAATTATAGATAACTACTAAAAAGGAGGGACATAAAATGGCTCAAGAGATGAAATTAACAAAAAGAGATCGGATTGCGATTTGGTGGCGATCCACTTTCATTCAAGGTTCTTGGAACTATGAACGTATGCAAAACGGTGGTTGGGCATTTTCCATGATTCCTGCCATCAAGAGATTGTATAAAACAAAAGAAGATCGTGCTGCAGCACTACAACGTCATTTAGAATTCTTTAATACACATCCATATGTAGCTTCTCCGATTATTGGTGTAACATTAGCACTTGAGGAAGAACGGGCAAACGGCGCTCCGGTGGATGACAAGGCAATTCAAGGGGTAAAAGTCGGTATGATGGGACCTCTTGCAGGTATCGGAGATCCGATGTTTTGGTTCACAGTGAAACCAATCCTTGGTGCTTTAGCGGCTTCGCTTGCACTTAGCGGTAATATACTCGGACCAATTCTTTACTTTGTATTATGGAATCTTATTCGTATGGGATTCAAGTGGTATTCACAAGAACTTGGTTACAAAGCCGGTTCCAAAATTACCGACGATTTATCTGGCGGATTACTTCAGGATATTACCAAAGGCGCCTCGATACTCGGTATGTTTATCCTCGGTGCATTGGTAAATAGGTGGGTAGCTGTCTCATTTGCTCCGACGGTATCCGAGGTTCAATTGGACGATGGTGCTTATATTGATTGGGATAGCTTGCCTGCAGGATCGGAAGGAATTCAAACCGCACTGATTCAGCAAGAACAGGGTCGATCACTGACCCAGACGAATGTAACGACCTTACAGGACAACTTAGATAGCTTAATTCCTGGTTTAGCAGGGTTGCTATTAACGCTTCTCTGTATGTGGCTACTAAGGAAGAAAGTTTCTCCAATCATTATGATTCTTGGATTGTTCGTGGTAGGTATCGTCTTCCATGTTATCGGTTTAATGTAAGAATCATTTTCAAATAAATGAATCAATCTCATAATAATATATTTGCGTGGAATCCGAATGAGGCTATTTTGATTTCCATTGCAGACGGACGCTTTCCACAGGCACAGCTTCAGCTAACTTGAAAAGAAGAACACTTTTCAAGTGGATCTTCAGCTCGTGCTATCCCTGCAGGAGTCGCCGTCTTTCATTGCAATCAAAGCCTAGTTTTGGCTATAACACGAACGTTATTATGTAACTATCACCAAAATTTTTAAAGGGAACTTAGCAATTATGAGATTGGCTCAAATAGAAAAAGTACCTCCTGTATGATAGAACTATTATCAAGGAGGTATTTTTTCTTACAAACTTCACACGAAATTTTAGGAGGCTGGCTATGCTTACTATCGGTTATATTGGCAATGGGAAAAGCACCAATCGATACCATCTGCCGTTTGTACTGCAAAGAGACAATATCAAGGTTAAAACCATTTATCGCAGAAACCCTGATCGTGATAGCTGGGGCAAAATTCCTGGAGTACATTATACTTCGGATATAGATGAATTATTACAGGATGAGGACATTCAACTGATTGTTGTCTGCACAAAACATGACAGCCATTATGAATACGCCAAAAACGTACTCGAACATAATAAACATTGTTTAGTAGAAAAGCCGTTTATGGAGACTTCCGAACAGGCAGAAGAAATATTTGCACTGGCGAAAGAGAAAGGATTAGTTGTCCAAGCCTATCAAAATAGACGATTTGATAGTGATTTCTTAACCGTGCAAAAAGTGATCGAAGAAGGGAAACTAGGAGAGCTTTTAGAAGTAGAAATGCATTATGACTACTATCGTCCTGAAGTACCTGAATCTGCGGATACTTTTGATCCGGCTTCGTCCTTTTTATACGGACATGGCTGTCATACACTCGATCAGGTCTTTAGCTATTTTGGCAAGCCCGATCATATCCACTATGATGTCAGACAGTTATTAGGACAAGGAAGAATGAATGATTACTTTGATCTCGATTTGTATTACGACGGGTTAAAAGTATCGGTGAAATCCAGTTACTTTAGATTGAAAGAAAGACCAAGCTTCGTTATTCACGGAAAGAACGGCAGCTTTGTGAAACAAACCAAAGATCGTCAGGAAGAGCATTTGAAGTTATTTTACATGCCGGATAACAACGATTTTGGTATTGATACACTCGATCATTATGGCCTACTGACCTATGTCGATGAAGAAGGTACTATCCATGAGGAAAAAGTGAAGTCCGTTAATGGCGATTACGGACGTGTATATGATGATTTATATCAAGCGGTCATCCATGGGAAAGACAAAACAATCACAGACGAACAGACCCTGCTTCAGATGGAAGTATTGGAAACAGGTGTGAAGGACTTGAAGTGATAGGATGAGAGTACAATGCAGTAAGTACAGATACTAGATTTTTAAGATTCGTATTCACCCTTGAAGGAATGCTCTCAAAACGAAAGACAACCGAGGTAATCTCAATTATCTCGGTTGTTGTTAAGTTTATGCATTTTTATACATCATTCGCCTCATTACAATTTCCAATGGACCATTCATATTGTTTTTTTCTAATAAAGTCGCCATCAAAATGGAAAACATCCAAATGCCCACAGCAATAAGAGCAGCTATCCCGTTATTGACTGTTCCTGCTAAATCAAGTGC
This sequence comes from Oceanobacillus kimchii X50, assembly GCF_000340475.1. Taxonomy (NCBI): domain Bacteria; kingdom Bacillati; phylum Bacillota; class Bacilli; order Caryophanales; family Bacillaceae; genus Oceanobacillus; species Oceanobacillus kimchii. The sequence goes on along the minus strand of NZ_CM001792.1, from coordinate 3,609,404 downwards.
TACCGGTGATAAAAATAGAACAAGCATAGCCTCATTCCATATATAAAATGTTAATGAACGTTTTCCTAAAGCTTTTAAAGAATTACTAATAGGACCGGGTTCTTTTAATTTAGCCCCAATTAATCCGAAAATTGCTGCATAGGCTAACCCACCTGCAATTCCAGTTAATATATGGAGCCCAAATATTAAACCTGATACAAAGAAACTTGGATGCCACACGCTCCCTATTAAGGATAGTGGTAGTGCACCTAATATCGAAATCGTTAAGCCTATAACACTTATGAGTTTAAGTGATCTTAAATGTAATTCTGGCTTTGTCAATAACTGTTTTTTAGCTAACCACATCCCTATCAAAACGGATGGGAGTATAGGAATCATCAAATGAATGATAATTGGAATGATTGGAAAAGTAGCTAAAAGAGATAATGTGCGATTTACATAGGTGTCTGTTGCTGATAAATCTAGTGGGAAACCGTAACTCTTGAATTCTAGCATACCGAATCCCCATAATATTGGAGTCACAAGACAGTAAATTAGTGTAATAATGATAAGTGATCGTACGATTATTTTAAGATTCCGACTTAATAGCGTGCTTACAATAAGTCCAGCAAAACCATAAGCCATAAGGATATCTTGCCCGCCTACGATGACTGCTAATATGAAACCGAATAAGATTAAATACCAGGAACGTCTTCGTATCAATTTTGCTGCATCTTTCTCACTTTTTCCTTTAGAGCGTTGGCTATTAAATAACAAAACTAAACCATACCCTAACAATAAGGCAAACATTGCTCTCGCTCGATGATCAATAAAAAATATTCCAAAAAGGTTTACAATTTCATCAAAGAAGTTCGTACTCGCGACTCTTTGCATAAGCCCTGGTTCCGCGTTATATAAGTAAAGTGGCGCGTGGGCGAGTACAATTAATAATAAGATCGTGCCTCTTGCTAAATCTAATGAAATGGCGCGCTTTTTTATCTCAGGTTGTCTATTTTGTGATGTAACGAACATGTGCTGTGTAATCCTCTCTTTTATTCCTCTTGCTTCCTTTTTATAAATTACTTATTTCAGATTGTTATTAAAAATAAACTTGTTCAATTCTAGCAAACGATTAGGATGGTATGGAACGATGTAGTTGGATTATATACATTTTTTTACTTTTATTCAATTATTTGGTAGTTTCAGTTTTCTTTTTATTTGAGCATGATTAGAACAATAACTTCATTAGAAAAACGGAATCAACTGGATACACAGATGATAAGCCGAGAAAGAAGCTTCTGACTGTAACCATTCTTAATAACTAGTTCAAAAGTCTGTTTTATATACGTAATCCTTAAAAAATAGTCAAAATTTCCCCTTCGAATCATGAGTAAGGATGTTTATACTAGAAAGAGATGAAAAATAAGTTAAATTTTACCATGAAATAAGATGCGTATTCTGAAGTGTTGAGGGAGTGAAGACATGGGTGAAATAAAATTGAATCGAAGTCCGGTTGAACATAAACTTCAAGACTATGAAAAGGCAGTCAACCAAGTGAAGTTGAAAGGGATCTCGGATATTCGCGGCAACAACAACGTAGAAGTAGTTGAGAAAATAAACCAGCTAAATCAACGTTTGCAAGAGCTGACCGAAAGATATCGAGAAATCTCCACAAAACATCTTTTTACTGCTTATCGTACGTTAGATAGTTTAGAAGAAGAGGAAAGAATGGCTGCAAAAGGAATAGAAATGATTGAATCCTAGCGGGGGAGTAGGAGGGAAGGATTTAGGAGAATGAAGACAATAGAAGCTTCAACGATTCATGAAGGAATTGAACAGACGACAAAGCTATTATCTGAGTTAGCAAATCAAGTGGCAGAAGTACACGGAAAAATTACTGGTATACTGAATACTGAGTCCGATTTTAGTGGTCAAGCAGCATCTTCCATCAGGGCTTTTTATAAAGATATCCATGCACCACTAGCAGTTTATTTAGAAGGAATTGTTCGAGAGTATCATGATATTCTAAGGCAAATTCAACAGTTATTGTATGAGCTAGACAGATCCGAACAAGCATTTATTGACGAGGATTTTCTAAAAACAGAAATGAAGCGTCAATTAAATAAAGCGAAAGAACAAACGGCACAACTTACCGATGAAACGAATGATATCTTACGTTCGGTACGTGATATTATTCATCTGTCAGATCTATCCGATGATCAATTCATACACAGTGTCGAAAAGACAGAAAGCAAAGTAAATAAAACCATTGAAAAGCTTCATCAATTTGATCAAGAAGCAACCCATAAATTAACAACTACGGAAAACGATGTGGACCTCCTAGAAAATTACCTCTCTGACATTCAATCGTTAACAAAAGATCGCCAATTGATTATGACGAGTTACCAAACAAACTCGATTACACAACTCGATGTCCACCAGCAAATGATTGCTGGAATTGTACAAAAAACCATACCGAAAGATGTTGTCTTAGACATATTTAGATCGATAACCAACTCTAGTTATCTTGCAATGGGAAATACAGCTGCATCGATTGTACGAGCACAATTAAATGATACAATGAGTATGACGATGAGTTATCGCATGCGCGCCTTAGCAACTATCGTCGATACGACATCTCCAGTCATGCTAGAAGATGAGTACAAGAGCTTAGATGCTAAGGTTGTAAGCAGCCAATCGGTACGTGATTATAAAGGTGAATACTACGGAAACTATCTTACGTTGCAAGATGGAAGAATCGTTCGCTCCTTCATGGATCACGATGGTGTCATGAAGTATCATTTTGTGGGAGATATTCCAGAAGAACGCTTGAAGCCGGTGGAAGAGGATAAAAGCCTATGGGATCATACCGTAGCCCTATCGAAAAAAGTGGCGGATGGAACGGTTGAAATAGGCGGAAAGCTGTTAAATGAAACGGTAAATTCTAGTAAGAAAATGTGGGACGGCGCCTTCAAAGCAGGAGATGCAATAGTTGATGGAGCAGCATGGGCAGGTGAGAAGACCCTCCAAGGTGGAAAAGCAGCAGTAGACTTTTTATTCCTTGATGACGTAAAAACTCTAGTAGATGATGAAGCAACTGTTGGCGAAAAGGCTATGGCTGGATTTTTCCTACTGCCGATTGGGAAATTTGGAAAAGCTGGCAAGCTAGTGAAAGAATATGATGGCTTTAAAGTGACTAGTAAGGGTGAAATTCCTGCGAAGAAGAGTGGTAATAGCAATAATACTGGTAAAGACTATAAAAACTATAAGGATGTAGAATATACTGGAACAACAAAAGTTAACGGAGAAATAAGAGATACTAGCAGAAGAGTATATCAAAGGCTAGATATTGATTATGAGAGAATAGACCCTAAGACTGGCAAAAGTAATTATCAATTAATGAAAAAAGGGAGACCTCCAATTTGGAAAGATGGAACGAAAATAGAACTTCATCATTTAATTCAAAAAGAACCTGGATCAATGGTGGAGATTCCAAGTAGTATGCATAAAGAATATGATAGAATATTGCATGGATTAGTAGAGAATGGTGGTAGCTTTAGAAATGATCCTGCCTTAAAGAAGCAATATGAAAATTTCAGGTCAAAATATTGGAGATGGAGAGCTAACCAGATAGATAATGGAGATTTCTAAAAGGAGGAGTCTTTGATGAATGAAGAGGAATTAACGGAATTTATTAAGAGAAATATGGAGCCAGATGATTTTACTGGAGGAGTAGATAATAATCAGATTGATTATGTTCAAGATGCTCTAAAGTTAGAGTTGCCAGAAAGTTATAAGTGGTTTTTAAATAATTTTGGGTCTGGTGGTTTATTTGGTGTCGATATTTTAGGAGTGTCTAATCATAATATAGCTTCTGTCGTTATAGAAACGGAGAATTATAGGGATTTAGGAATGAGTGAGAAATTAGTAGTCATTGAAGATGTAGATGAATATGCTTATTGTTTAGATACAGGTAATATGGAAAATAAAGAATGTCCAGTAATAGCATGGAATAGGCAAGGGGGACTTGATGAATTTAACACAGCTGGTGGTTTTTATGAGTTTTTATCACAGAGGTTGATGGATGCAAAAGAGGCTTGGGAAGAAGATATTTAATTAATTGGCGGCATCTTCTTATATTCTTTATTCCTTAATGCCGTTTTAACTTTTCAATTTGATTTTTAGGATCGTTTGAGAATAAATAATTTTGAGTATTATCCTGATATTGAAATTTGTGAATAATATGAGAATAATAAATTAATTTTTTTCGAAGGTAGTGAAACTGCTTTAATATCAATTGAATTAAACGATGATAGAAGAAATCCAGTTTATTATTATGATATCCAAATAGCGAATTCCCTTGAGGAATTTTTAACTAGAATAGAAGAGAATGATAAGTACTATTTGAAATTACTATCAGATTAAAAAACAAAACTAAGTGTGAATCAAGGATTATTGATTCGCACTTTTTAATATATCATGTAACTCTTTAATTGTTGTAGGAAATATTCCAGAAGAACGCTTGAAGCCGGTGGAAGAGGATAAGGGCTTTCTAAATAGATTTGGATCTAGCTTTATGAGAACGTTAGATTCAACTTATGAACTAGGGAAAGACGCAGTTCAAGGGTTTGGCAATCATCTAGAAGAATTAAATGATAATGAGATGAATTCTTTTTATGACTTTGCCAATTATTTAACCGTCGGTGCTTTAGATGGTGGAAAGAATACTTACAATTCGATGGTAGGCTATAGTGAAAACATGTTAAATTCGCCTGCGGATTTTGCCAACTGGGTAACAATGGGTGGAGTGGATCTTGCTGAGGGTGCGTTTAATCCGGATGATCCAAATTCAAAAGAACATGTTGCGCATGTGATTTCAATGGGTATGCTTATGTTTATACGGACACCAAGTCCTAAAGCAGGTATATCCACTCCAAATAGTAAAACGACAGGTGCACAAGCAGCACCGAAGAAAAGCAAGGATTCAACAAGTACTAACTCTCCTGTATCGAGTAATAATACGTATGTACCTGGTAAATTACCAACACTAACCAACATTCGCGAGTGGTTCCGTGTGAGAATGCCAGAAGTCGGGCTTGTACAGGATGCAACTGGAGCTTATCATTTAGTTAAGACGGATATCCCTCGAAGTGGGGGGAGTAGTGGGAGTTCGAATGAGAGTAAACAAATAAAATTTACAAAAGAACAACTTACAAATAAACCCTCATATTCACCGGCTCCTGAGAAATGGGTGAAAAAAGGAGGAACTGTGGAAATAGGTAACAATGGAACGTGGGTATATACAAATAAAAAAGGTCAAACAGTAAGTTACCCTAATGGATATCCAGATTTCACTGAGTTTGCACATCCAACTGTTAAACCAGTAGAAATTGATATAGCAAGTCCAACAAATCGCCCTTTAGATTATAAAAATGCAAATATCAAGTCAGGATTGAATAAAGACTCTAATCCACCAGTTGCTTCTTTAAATGAAGCTCCTGAAGGTTATACTTGGCATCATCATCAAGATGGAAAAACGATGATTCTTGTCGATAAAAAAGTTCATAGAGAATTTACTCATGCAGGTGGAATAAGTATCATTAATGGAAATTAGTTAGGAGGATATATATGGCGGAAATCTATGGTACACATGATAATCTTTCTTTAGAACAAATAGAAACATTTGAAAATGAAAATAACATGAAACTAACTGAACAGTATACTAATTTTTTATTAAAATGGAATGGGGGGAAAGTGATACCTAATTTATTTATGATATCCACTGAGCAAGGACCAAGTGTTTTGAATGTTTTTTATGGTATTGGTGATATGTATGATAATTTGACAGACTTTATTGAGATAATGGATGAGAGGTTACCAGTAGGATTTATTCCAATAGGAGATGATCCCTCAGGAAATGTTATATGTTTAGGGACAAAGGAACCTTATTACGACAAGATTTATTTTTGGGATCATGAACAGGAACTGGAAAATCCAGATGATATGAGAAATATGTATTTTTTAGCAGATGATATTAATGAATTTTTGGATAATCTCTATGAGGATCCTGAAGCATAGGAAAAACAGAAGTAATAAATGGTACAGTAAAAGCACCCCCAACATCGTATATAAAAATATACAGGGTTGGAGGTGTTTTTCTAATGGGCAAATAATATTACGTTATTCGAAGAAAACAATACGAAGAATTGTTTTCGCTTTCATGACATCAAGCCCTAAAGCAGGTATATCCGTTCCAAATAGTAAAACGACAGGTGCACAAGCAGCACCGAAGAAAGACAAGGATTCACCAAGTACTAAATCTACTGTATCAAGTACTAATACGTATATACCTGGAAAATTACCAACACTAACCAACATTCGCGAGTGGTTCCGTGTACGAATGCCTGAAGTCGGGCTTGTACAGGATGCAACTGGAGCTTATCATTTAGTTAAGACGGACACTCTTCGAAGTGGGGGTAGTGGTGGGAGTTCGAATGTGAGTAAGGGTAGTGATAGAAATGGTGAACCTAGTCTTGATAAAGAATGATCCTTATCATAAAGCGATAACTAATGAACAAAACTCTTTAACACGAGGATTAGCGCCTAAACAAAGTAAGAAGATAGATTGGCCTATGTTTGATGGGGATCTGTATCCATCAAAACCATTTAAATGAAAGGAGTGTAGATATGCCCCAGTGGAAAAATTTATTGGTAGAAATAGAGAAAATTGAAGAAAAATACGGAGATTCACTAAGAATTCCGGCCACGGATGCTGAAATTAAAAAAATGAATGATTATATTCAGCAGAAATTAGGGAGCATTTTATTACCTAGTCAATATATTGAATTTCTCAAGACAATAAATGGTTTAGATTTTAATGGATTAGTAATTTATGGTGTGGATAAAGTTCTTCTTGATCAAGAAGTAGAGGATGATGTCCATGGGATTATTGAGAGTAACGAGCTTTGGTATGAGAATGAGTGGCAAAAGTAATATATTTTTTTTGGAGACTCAAATACAGCTTGGTATTGTTATGATCTGAAAGAGAACGTATTTGTTGAACTCGATAAACCTTCAGGGACCAAAATTCAAACGTATGTTAGTTTTGAATCTATGTTGGGAGAGGCATTAAAAACAGTTCTTTTGTAAGAGAATGGAAACTAAAACAATAATTTTGAATATATTTAAGATTGAAATAAGAAGTTAAAACTCTTATTTCAATCTTTTTTGTGGGAAAATCTCGACGAAATGAAAACACTAGTAGATAATGAAGCAACAGTTGGCGAGAACGCGATGGCTGGGTTTTTCTTATTACCAATCGGGAAATTTGGAAAAGCTGGCAAGCTAGTGAAGGAATATGATGGCTTTAAAGTGAATAGTAAGGGTGAGGTTCCTGCGAAGAAGAGTGAATTTAGTGGGGATGTGGATAAAGGGTTTAAATATGAAGGTGTTAGAATTATAAATAAGAAATATGCAGGACAGACGTACAGGCTAAGTGGTGAGTTAGCTAAAAAGTATCCAAATGGAGTTAAATTCACAAAAGATCGTTTCCCAGATTTTAGTCCTTATTCTAAAGTTAATGTAAAAGTAGATGGATTAAAAGGAAATACAACCAGTGATTTTACTGTTGCAAATAAAACTCTAGGATTAAAGAAAACTCCTAGAGGTTTTACATAGCATCATGTGGAAGATGGTAGAACATTAATGTTGGTACCGACAGATTTACATCAGGCTGTTAGACATACCGGTGGTGCGGCATTAATCAGAAAAGGATTAGCGCCGTGATTTAAATTATCCTGAAAGAGGTGTAAATAATGCTTGAAATAAAACCAAGTAATGTAGAGTTTAATGAGAAAGAATTTGATAACTTTCAAAAAGAGTTAGGCGTTAGTTTACCAAAAGATTATAAGAATTTCTTAGAAATGAATAATGGTGGAACTCCTAAATTAAACATTGTTAAACTTCAAAGTGAAGAAATAAGGTCATTTTCGATAACTGACTTTTTTGGTATTGGTAATGCTAAAATCTTTGATTTAAAATATCAATTTGAAATATATAAAGAACGGGTACCAAATGGAAATTTACCTATTTGTAGAGTAGAGGGAGGAAGTATAGTTTGTTTAAATATTCATAACGAGAGTATAAATTTCTGGGACCATGATACAGAACTCATAGACGAAAATATTTATTCAGCTAATCCTCTTATAAAAGTAGCTAGTAGTTTTACAGATTTCTTAAATGTTATTAAACCCTATGACCATGACGAAGATTTAGGTGATTATAAAGTTGAAGGTGTTTGGATTGATCCTGATTTTTTAAAAGAAATAAATGATGATAAGGATTAATACAGTTTTCCTGTAGATGTCAAATTTTCTACCCTAAGACGACATAAATAATGTATGTTTATTATGGATATGAAGTGAGACTGGTGGGAAAACAAGAGAAAGGGAGGAAAAATAAATATTTATGGACGTAAGTCGTATTTATAATTTAATCGATACAGAATTTAAAGTGACCAAAAAGGAAAAAGGTTTTATTTGTGTAGCCCCATTAGGTGGTGAAGCTTATCCAGAAAAAATAGTTAAATTAACTTTAAATGAAGTACAAAATCAGTATGAACTTTTTGAAGTAGTTCGAGGTAAAGAATATAAAGTAGATACATTTATAGATGAATATAAGTCAGTATTGGCTTTATATATTTTTGTGAAAAGTAAGTTAGAAGTAAGAAATTATGATGCAAATGTTAAAAACAAAATTAAAGTTGCGACCTCATTAACGGATATTGAACAAATATTTAAAACTTCTATAGATGAACAGTATTATTCTATTTTGGTACTTAAACAAGATAAAATAATTTTAGAAAAAAGCAAAAATGATAAATATAACGTTTTGTTTTTAGGAAAAAAAGATTCTAAGGTTTATATAGATAAATCTAGAAACATGAATAGCGCAGCGGCTGTTTTATATAATTTTTCTATTAAACTACGTCAATTTCATTATCTTATTAATAAGGTAGATGTTAAGGGAGATACTGATTTTATAGAAACCCTTAAAGAATTATATCTTATTGGTTAATAGGAACCAATATTAATTGGTGTATGGTCATTGCTTAAGAGAGTATTCTTATTTAAGAATGCTCTTTTTAAGTTCTAAAATCTAAGTTACTTAACGTTTGGGCTAAAGCAATAGAAAAAGGAAAAGATGTTTCAGTTAATGTTAAAGTTAATTCGAAGGAAACAGTTTAAGACCGAAAAGCTTTGATATAGAATATGAAATAGATGGTCGTATGAGATTTGCAAGTTTAGAAAATTAGGGGGATTATGATGAAGGTATTTGAGGACTATTTTTCAGAATTACAAACAGATATGGTGGCTACTTGTTTAGAATATGTCGATAATAAAGCAGATGAGATCTTTATTTATTGTTCATATGAACCCGAAATGTATGTTTTTGATTTTTTCTATAAAATTAATGGGAAGATTGTTCATAAACATCAACTAAGCGAGGTTGCAAAAGGAGATAGTCAACACAATCAAGTTTACGATATTTCGAGGGAAAGACAGAAGGACGCATTAAGAATAGGTAATCAAAATTTAAAACTTATTCATAATAAATGTAAAGAGTTCAATAAAGAAATGCCAACAGAAATGAAATTATATTATAATGTAAAGAAAAATAGCTTAAAAGGGAAATATAGATATGATTTAGTTTATTCGATTGATGACGAACTACTACCGTATGATTTATGGTTTGAAGAAGTGAAGGAAAATAGACCTTGATAGTCTTAATCCTATCAAGGTTTCTAAACCATTAAGCGCTTGGTTGCGTATTAGGCAACAAGTGCTTATTATGCTATTTATTTGAACAGAAAAAGAGGCTATTGATAGAATTATTTACTACAGTTAGACTGTATGAAGTCTGTAACCTCATTAAAATAAAATTAACATTATGAAATAGATTGTATAACTATTATTAGAATTAAGTTTATTGGTATTGTAATCATTAGAAAAAGTAACATATAATTTTGTGTGTTATTACCTTTTTTGCTTATAGAGAATTTTTCAATAACAACATTGCTTATTGTAATTATCCCTATAAATATAAAGTATAATGGAACATTATCACTATACCAATTTGTAACCAATGGTGAAATAATCAAAAGGACTATTAATTGCATAATTGTCCCAGTTAGAGATAACTTATTTTTTGATGTTTCCGTCATTGAGTTCATAAAATCATTCCTTTCCTTTTAAGAAATCAACTTATCCCTCTTTATCAGCTTCATTAACCTAATTGTAAACATTAAAATCAAGTACACTGTAATAAGCAAAGGAAAATAAAAAGATAAAAAATCATTAGAAGGTAAATTAGTATAGACCATTAACCAAAATAGCGGAATTCCAGGCAATATCACGATACTGCTAAGGAAATTGAGAATAGTTTTCTCTATTTTATTTTTTAAGATAAGGATAATACTAAAATTGGAAACTAAGACAAGAAATAATGTTATTGCTAAAAGGGTCAAATTCATATAATACTATCTCCTTTTTCAATTGAGGATAACTAATTATCTCAATTGAGTCAAAATAAAAAAAGAATATCAGCTCTTTAATTTGCTCCCCCTTTTATTCATTTAAGGGTTTGGATGGAAAATTCTATCAAGCAGTAACGTTGTTTTGTTTAAGGTAGAGAAATGATAACAGGAGTTGTTTTAAAGAAGGTGAATTAAAGGTTTTGACTGAATTGCATTCTACTTTTCAATCTTCAACATGTGGCGAATCTATCATTTAATCATGACGAATTGTAATATTAAGTGCAACACCTAAAATGTGGATTGAGTATTGTTCTGTCACATTATTTAGATTAAGTGCTAGACGTTTTCTGATTTCAACAAATTAGGCAGTAATTAGAGCCTAACAACTATAGGATTTATCTTCATAATTTTCTTGAAACTATGGCCGTGTTAAAACGTATAATTAGTTAACCTAATAGGGAGGGATCTAACCTTGGATAAAATAAAGTATGAAGAATTTGCTAAATCGCTTATAAACGCCCATCAAACCCCAGGGGCAATGGTCGCATTAAACCATCAACATTATGAACAAGGATTCGGATACCGAGATCGAGAAAAGGAATTACCTGTTACAGCGGACACTATTTTTGGTATTGGAAGTATTACGAAGTCAATGACTTGCATCGCCATACTTCAGCTGCAAGAAGAGGGCAAATTATCTGTCCACGACACGATTAAAACATATCTTCCCGAGATTACGTTTAGAGGGAGTGAAGATATAACACTTCATCATCTGATGACCCATACATCCGGAATCCCACCGTTAAACACACTTTTTTACGCGAACAAGCAGTCAATGGAAGAAGATGGTTCTTTCGATTTACAGATTAAGCTAGGTGTACCCCTCGATCCTGAGCAAGATAGCATTGATACTTATGAAGATCTTTTAAACTATTTAAATACGATTCAATTTAACCCACTTGATCGTCCTGGTCGTTCATTCAGCTATTCAAATGATGGCTATGCTCTCCTTGGCATCATTATTGAACGTGTTAGTGGACAGTCGTATGCACACTATATAGAGACTAATCTCTTCCAGCCACTTGGTATGAAAAGTAGTTTTTTTGAACCGGAACGATTGGATAATCGAGCGACAAGTTTGTACAGCGTTAACCCACTTGCCGAGACACCAGCAGTGGAACACTCACTTGGATGGTGGGATGCGCCTGCAATGTGGGCAGCTGGTTATGTAAAATCAACTGCGGATGATATGCTTCGCTTCGGAGATGTCTTTTTAAATGATGGCAATGGTATTTTAACTTCTAAAAGCCTACATGACTTAACATCCCAGCATATTGAAGTCGAGCCAGGCTTACATTATGGTTACGGGGTCATCATTATCCCTGACTTTTTTGGCACAACGTTAATTGAACATGGTGGAGGAATTAAAGGCGTATCAGCGCAGTTTTCCGTATTGCCTGAGAAGGATATTGCGGGTGTGTGTTTGACGAATATTGCCGGTGCTCCTGCTGATGCGCTGTTAAAAGGGGCAATACAGAGTGAGATAGGTATTGAGCCTGATAAAAAAGCTATCGAGTATGAAGATTATGCGCTCTCTGAAGCAGATCGCCAAGCGATCACCGGTACGTATCATTCTAACGAGGGGCAAACGATCAAAGTCTATGAAAAGGATGAAGCTATTTTTATAGATTATTTAGGAACGGAAATTCCAACCCGCCCCGTTGGTAGAGGGGTTGTTACCATAGCGATGCATGGTACTGAGCACTTGTTGCAGTTTAAAAACGACCGTCTTCATTTTGGGTTTAGACAACTTTTAAAGATTGATGGTGAATAGAGTTATTCATTAAACCTTCATCGTGTTCGATGAGTAAGTAAATCTAGTAGAACATATGTAATGGGGATACATAGGAGGACTAGTCCAATATGTATCCCCATTTTTTTGTCCATAATAACGAGAAAGATTTTAGAAGCCGCATCTATAGTTTCATAGAGTTAGTGCTACGATTGTTATAAACTACAAACAAGCCCCACCACTGTTCCTCTAGACCTTACTGAAACCAAATCATAGCTGTCTGTTGAACTATCTCCTTAGCCCTCTTTCCCCCTACCTCCAAAACGAAATCTTATCAGCACTTAATCTAACAGATTCATATCCCTCAACTTTGGCTTTTCCAATTGAAATCATCATTACTGGAGCATAGCGTTCTTCGTCTAAATCAAATGTTCTTGCTAACTGATCTGCTTCAAATCCTGCCATTGGGTTCGTATCATATCCGTGGGCACGGGCTACTAACATTAACTGCATTGCGAAAAGACTGCTATCGATTTTTGCAATTTCCACTTTCATTTCTTTTGATAGAGTCGGAAAGAAGGAAAGAATAGTTTCGAGTTGGTTATCTCGCACTTCGGCTGGCATTTTTCCTTGTTCCACAGCTGTATTATATATTTCTTCTGCATATAAATAGCTTTCAGTATCACCAAAAATTAATAACATGGCTGAAGAAGTATCATTTTGTAATGTATTAAAACGTACAAGAGGTTTCAGTTTTTCTTTTCCTTCGGGAGTATCGACCACAACTACTCGCCAAGATTGCATATTTGCAGAGGACGGAGCCAAACTGGCTTCTGATATAATCTCGCTTAATTCTTCTCTCGATATTTTAAAGTTCTCATCATAATGACGAACAGAACGCCGCCCTTTGACTATATCGACGAAATCGTTATTAAGAATATGGTTGAACATAAAATCTCTCCTTTTGATAACGTTAGATTATTTTGACATTTTATATGTCTTTGGTTATCATAATCACATTATGAACTATGAACTTAGGTTCATAGCAACAGTAAAAGAGGTCCTGTGATGAAAATAAATGAGGTTTCGAAATTAACAGGTTTAGCCATTTCCACATTAAGATTTTATGAACGTAAAAACCTAATTCCTAACAAATATGTTAAAAGAGATGTAAATAATTATCGTGTTTATTCGGAGGAAATCGTTGAGTATTTAGAAGATGTGAAGGCAATTTTATCTGCAGATTTTTCTATAGAAGAGTTAAGTTTAATGGTAAATCAACAAATTAACTTATCGTACGATGAAAAGAAAGTAATGCTTGAACAAAAGATCAAAGAAATTGATGTTATTAGAGAACAACTGACTAGGTCAAAAAAGTTTTTGAATGAAATTTTGGAGGGGAAAGCAGAATTCCAAACAGAGTGTTAAGGTATTGTTGTTCGCTCAAAAGCTTAATTACTCGCAAAAAGGAAGGTCCAATATGACACTACTGCATTTAAGAAATGTGATTGAAGTGGCGAGAAGTCGTTCTATTGCTAGAAGATGTGGTTATCCTTATCTCTCGTTCGAACAGGACAATTATAATACGTTTTATTTTTCGGAGGAAATTTTGAGCACGCTCACCAGAACGAAAAATATTTAAATGAGTGATTGAGCGACGTTATTTAATTTACTTATCGGGTTGCATGGCCATTCGATTTCCACTGGGGTTATTAGTCATGAATAGTTTAATACTATAACAACCGATAGTTTTAGATTGTTTTGTTATATGGCTGTTTTTATGGTACACTACCTCCTAATCAATGACACGGGGGAGAGAGATGCACGATGACTCAAACAGTGGTGAAAGCTCCATTTAAAGCAGATCATGTAGGTAGTTTTTTAAGAACGGAACCAATTAAAGAGGCGAGACAAGCTTTTTTGGACGGGAAATTGGAGAAAGATGCTTTAAAAGCAATAGAAGATCAAGAGATTGAAAAACTGGTAAAAAAGCAAATTGATATTGGTCTTCATTCCATCACTGATGGCGAATTTAGGCGCGGATGGTGGCATTTGGATTTCTTGGCTGGTTTAGAAGGTGTGGAACTTTTTGAATCGGAGTATATTAGCCATTTTAAAGGTGCCCAAACGAAGAATAATGCGGTTAAAGTAGTTGGTAAAGTTGGGTTTCGCCAACATCCGATGGTCAAACATTTTACATTTTTAAAAGAAGCGGTTGACCAGTATGGGGACGGCAGCCAGGTGGCGAAGTTTTCTATTCCTAGTCCCAATATGTTGTTCACGAGAATGCAAGGGGATGAGTATTACAATGGTGACACGAAGCAATTGTTTGCAGACACCGTAGAGGCATATAGAAAGGCGATTAAAACCTTCTATGATGCAGGATGTCGCTACTTGCAATTAGATGATACGTCGTGGATTGATTTTGTTTCGGAAGAGCGTATCCAGGCGGTTATGGAAAAAACCGGGCAGGAATTGCAGGACATTATCGATGAAAGAGTACGTTGTATTAATGATGTGATTTCAGAAAAGCCAGCGGATATGGTGATAACCATGCATATTTGCCGTGGAAACTTTAAATCAACGGCGGCGGGTATGATCATATTTCCGATGCGATATTTGCGAACTTGGAGGTAGACGGGCTTTTCGTAGAATATGACGATAATCGTTCGGGTAATTTTGAGCCATTGAAGAGCTTTACGCAGCGGGAACAAACCGTCGTTTTAGGCTTAGTCACTTCTAAATTCCCAGAATTAGAAAATTCAGATACGATTAAAGCAAAAATCGCCGAAGCGAGCAAGTCGATTCCGTTAGAAAATTTATCCCTCAGTCCACAGTGTGGATTCTCCAGTACGGAGGAAGGCAACATTCTTACAGAGGAAGAACAATGGAACAAGATGAAGCATGTCATCTCCATCGCAAACGATGTGTGGAAACGATAAAATCCCGAAATCAAAAAACATGAGTGATATCGCATACCACTCATGTTTTTTTCATACAATTATTCCTTATTTAATATACGTAATACCTGCTCGGCTACAGCTTTACCAGATTGCGGGTTTTGTCCGGTTACTAAGCGATCGTCCACGACGGCAAATGAAGACCAGTCCGCTTCTCCTTTGAAATTGGCGCCTCGTTCTTTCAACGCATCTTCCGTTAGATAAGGTACATGGTCAGCTAAACCTACTGCTTCCTCTTCACTATTGGTAAACCCAGTGACATTTTTACCGTCAATCAAGTATTGGTTATCGCTACCAGGAATATTTAGTAAGCCAATAGCGCCATGACATACAGAGGATACGATACCATTGGAATTGTAAATTTCACTTGAGATGGTTTGAAGCTCTTGATTGTCTTTGAAGTCCCAAATAACACCGTGACCACCTGCATAATAAATCACTTCGTAATCTTCAGTGTTAATTTCCGATGGTTTTAACGTATTGCCTAATTTGTTCATAAAGGATTTATCCTGATAATATTTCCAATCTAACTCACTCATGAAATCAGGTTTTAAGCTTTCTGGATCAATTGGAGTATAGCCGCCTTCAGGGCTGACGTAGTCAATTTCGTATCCTTTGTTGTACATTTCATCAGCAAAATGTACAGCTTCTCCTAGCCATAATCCGGTAGGGCGTTCAAGATTTGGATATTTTGCGACACTCGTCACTGCAATGAGTACTTTTTTCATTATATAAACCTCCTTAACTTTTGTATATTTGCATTGTAACGCTTAAACTATGGTTTAAAGGAAGTGAAATGCTTATGAAGCAATATGATATTGAATATGTATCGCAGGAAGTTAATATATCCAAAAGTAAACTAAGATATTATGAAAAACATGGTCTGATAAAGAATATTGAACGAGATGAACAAAATAATCGCGTATATAACGAGCAAAATATCGAATTAATTAAGCTGATTGCCTGTTTGCGAAGGCTGAATGTACCGATTAGTAAAATCAAACAGAATATCGATGTGAATCACTTTAATGATGAGAGCCTAGAGAATATTTTACTGGAACATAAGCGGGTGCTTAGAGAAAAGGTAGAGGAGTATACGGAATATATTAATGAGATTGATGATAAATTGCAGAGGCAATTAACGTCGAATTAAATAAAACGTTGAAGGCTTGCTTAAATACATTTAAGACCATTTTAATAACGTAAATCAAACTTTCTTATACGCAGCAATATCTGTTATGATAGTCATTGAAAATGATTATGGTGAAGGAGATTGGAGATAATGCCTCGTTTTAGTGATACCAAGTTAGAGACGATTCGTGAAGAACGTAAAATACAAATTATGAAAGCTGCGATAAAGGTGTTTGCCGAGAACGGGGTCAAGCTGACGAAGATTAGTATGATTGCCAAAGAGGCCGGTATTAGTCACGGGCTTGTTTATCATTATTTTCAATCGAAGGAAGATGTATTGTACGAAAGCCTTGAGTGGGCTGTTGCTTTAGGAGAGACACAAGATTTCCTAGAGAAACTTAAAGATGATAATAGTCTTTCTCCTATAGAAAAAATACATACGTTTACCAAATTTGCTCTAACATCGGGTAGTAATCAGGTGTTTCGTGTCATTCAACATCTAGAAAATAGTAAAGGTGTTCCAAGTCATATCCATGAACTATATACAAATGTGGGAGAAGTTTATATAGAATTTTTTATCCCGATTTTTAAAGAGGGGCAACAAGTAGGAGAAATTATTGAAGGCAATACAGAGGAATTAGTCGAGCTTTTTTTAAGTGTTATTTCCGGCATTATGGCGGACGATCCGGACTGGTGGAACGATAATATTGAACAAAAGGTGACTCTCTTATCTCGAATGATTACTTTACGATAAAAAACTTATATGAAAGAAACAAAAATCCTGAGCTTCAGGATTTTTTTATTTATTTGGAAGTAGGGACGAATGATCTGATCCTGATCGCGACCACGGAGTTGGAAACTTTACGAGACCTCCTATGGAGCAAAAGGAAAAAACGGACGAGCAGGTTATTGACAAAGAGGTAGATAGTGGTTATTATATTGACTGATAAAGTCAATCAATATAATTAATTACTTGGTTTATTTTTTTAGCGTTTATATTGACTGAATAAATCAATCACAAGGAGGTTAAGTGATGAAAGATAATGTTATTTCGGTTCGAAATTTAAAGAAAATGTACGGTAAACAAATGGTGCTAGATGATTTGAGTTTTGATGTACAACGTGGGTCAATATTTGCGTTACTTGGTGAAAACGGGGCTGGAAAAACGACAACCGTTCGGATCTTATCAACATTAATTCATGGGGATGAAGGTACAGCGACAATAGCTGGTTATGATACAAAACGTGATGCCAATTCTGTTAAAAAATTGATTAGTCTAACGGGACAATATGTGGCTGTGGATGATTTGTTAACGGGGGAGGAAAAACTACTGATGATGGGAAGGCTGAATCATCTAGATAAAAAACTCGTACAAAAACGAACAGCAGAGCTTCTTGACTATTTTGATTTACAGGATGCATCGAAAAGGAAAGTAAAGACGTATTCTGGTGGGATGCGTCGTCGATTAGATATTGCGATTGGTTTACTTGCATCGCCTGAAGTAATTTTTTTAGATGAACCAACAACCGGTTTAGATCCTCGTAGTCGCAACAATATGTGGAGCTTTATAAAATCTCTGGCACACCAAGGTGTGACCATCTTTTTAACGACACAATATTTGGAAGAAGCGGATCAGCTTGCCGATAAAGTCGCTATTATTGATAATGGCAAAATCGTCAAAGAAGGAACTGCTGAAGAGTTAAAGAGTGTGATTGGAGAAGAAAAATTAGAATTAACATTTTTGGATCTCGATACTTTTTATCATGCTGAGAAGTATATTTCTGGTCAAACGAATCAGGAAGAACTACTTATATCCGTACCGATGCGTTCATCTCACGAGTTGCGCGAACTTTTAAATACATTATTTGAAAATGGAATAGAACCGGATACTATTCATATTCGTCAACCAACATTGGAGGATGTTTTTATGACAATGACAAATCAAAAAAAGAGCGGAGTTGTTAGTACATGAGTGAGGCAAAATGGATATGGGCGATACGAGATGGGTGGACGATGTCAAAGCGCAGTTTAAAACATATTTTCCGAGAAGGGGAATCGTTGTTAATGGCAATAGCTCTACCCGTTGCGATTATGCTTTTATTTGTTTATATATTTGGTGGAGCTATTCAAACAGGTACGGACTATGTGAACTATGTTGTTCCAGGTGCCATTATCACTTGTGCTGGATTTGGGAGTTCATTAATCACTGTTAGTGTGACGAAGGATATGAGTGGAGGATTATTTGAACGATTCCGAAGCATGCCTCTTCACCCCTCCTCTTTATTGGTTGGTCATGTGATAGGGGGGTATCTCCGGAATGTTATTGCCACCGCAGTTGTTTTTTGTGTTGCTATGTTAATTGGTTTTCGTCCCGAGGCCGGATGGCCAGAATGGCTTGGTGTGATTGGTGTTTTAACGCTTTATATGGTCTCGATTAACTGGTTATTTGTTGTCTTTGGATTGATGACCAAGAATGTCGAAGTAGCAAATTCCTTCGCATTTCCAATGTTATTTTTACCCTATCTTAGTAGTGCCTTTGTGCCGACAGAGACGATGCCTGCTTGGCTCCATGCCTTTGCCGAACATCAACCGATGACGCCACTGATTGAAACATTGCGTGGCCTTTTAATCGCTACTCCAATTGATAATAATCACTGGTTGACGATTGCTTGGTTTGGTGGGTTGCTTATTGTTTCGTTTATAGCAGCGTCGATTTTATTTCAAAGGCAGAAAAGTGAGTAGCAAAATACGGATTTGTTAGTTAATCTTAGAAACTGTTTCAACGCAACGATAAACAGCACCTTTCAGTTATTTGAAAGGTGCTGAATTTATGTAATTAACGTCTATTAGTTTTTATAAAGAATTTTGCTGACTTTAGAGTGTTATAAGATATTTCATTACTAAACTAAAAAGTATTATTTTGTTTTTTACTTCCCCCATTATTTTTCCTTTAGGGCAGAAAATAGATTTCTCACTACTTGCATATAACGTTACGTAATAGATTATGATAGGAGGAAAATATATGATGGAGTTGAGTTTATGAAAAGGAAGTGGATAAAATCAGTAATCATAATTGTTGGAATATCATTTGTTGTGCTAACGATAATTGGATTATTATTTCGAGATGATGATAAGTTGGGAGGTTTTATAACTGATGAAGGGGAAAGAGAGTTTGCTCAAGCATACGATACTGCCATGAAAGATTTGCCCAACCCGACGAAAGAATTTTGGGTAGAAACTGAATTTGGAAAGGTGAAGGTTTATAAATTTTCAGAAGAAGGTACAGAATCAAAAATTCCATTATTACTGTTACCAGGGAAATCAGCACCTACTCCCATGTGGGAACCAAATTTGAAAGATCTCATGGAAGATAGGCCCATATACACAATCGATCTTTTAGGAGAACCAGGATTAAGTGTTCAAACAAAAAGTATAGTAACTGCTAATGATCAAGCTGTTTGGTTAAACAACGTTATTGAACATTTGCCTGAAGAAACGATTCATCTTGCAGGATTATCATTTGGTGGTTGGAATGCAGTAAATGTCACATTATATGAGTCTACAAAAATTGCATCTTTATCATTAATTGATCCAGTATACGTTTTTGGACCCATCCCTTTAAAGATGATCTTAGCCTCCATTCCGGCTTCCATTCCAGCAGTTCCACAATCAATCCGAGAAAAAATGTTAAGTTATATCGCAGGTGGAGCAGAAACAGATGGAAGTGAACCAATAAGTAAGCTTATAGAAACAAGTATGCGAACTTATAAAAGTAAACTTCCTTTACCGGAGAAAATAACAGAAGAACAATTGAAGGAATTAAAAATGCCTGTACTGGGTATTTTAGCTGAAGACTCAACGATGCATCATTCACAAGAATCGATGGATGTAGGATTAGAAAACTTGCAACATCCATTAAGTCATATGGTAATGTTCACAAATGCTTCTCATGCAATTAATGGTGAATACCCAGAAAAGTTAGCTAAAAACATAGTAGATTTTTTACATGAAGTAGATATAAATATGAATAAATAAAGGAGCTAAAGTTGTGAAAAAGGAACGCTATTACGTAAATGATATTTCAAACATATCAGGGTTAACAAGGCGAACTATTCAATACTATGATAATGAAGGGGTATTAAAACCTGCAGGTCGGGATGAAAACAATCGACGTTTTTATACTGTTAAGGAATTACGTATCTTAGAACAAATTACTTTTTACCGTAATTTAGGATTTTCTCTTAAACAGATAAAAGAAGAAATCAATTATAATGACCAAGAAGAATCATTACTAGATGTATTATCTAAACAAGAAATTTATTTATATTCACAGTTAGAAGAGACTCAAGGGAAAATAGATGCAGTAACCACTTCAAAACGATTGATTGAAATGGGATATTCCCCTCCTTGGGATTTATTATCTAAAATTATGATGGGTATAAATAAAGTGGATATTTCCATTTGGAGTAACTACCCTTTTTCAGAGGATCAGTTAACCATATTTAAGGATGTATTTGATTCTCAACAACTTGTTTTCAGTTTTTATAATACTTTTCGAAAATTATCCATAAAGGCGGTTTCATATAAAGGTGCTGGTGTACCTGTAGACTCTAGTCTTGCATTTGAATTAGCTGAAGAGTGGATTGATATGGTTGAAAAAGTGACTAAAGGAAAATCAGAGGTTACGAATGCTTTTCTCCAAGTAGATAAGCATCGGGAAAAATGGAATAAAGGTGAAAAAGACTTACTTGATGAAGCAGAACCTTATTTAGAAGATATTCTTAAATCATATTATGAGGGAAGAAAGGATTGACACTACGTTATATGGATGGAGAAATTGAAAAATTAGTAAAAAATCAAATTAAAGTAGAGCTTCATTCCATCTAGGCGTAGTTGGTGGCACTTGATACCTTTGAACTCCTAATATGACAGTGTACCATTTTTCTTAACATTATAGCTTTATTTGATATAATGGAAAATATTAGTAAATGATTAGGAGGTTAAGATGAGAAAAAATAATAGATATACGTATATAATTTTCCTTCCTGCCTTCTTATGTTTACTACTTTACGGCGGTACCCATTACATAAGTTTAAAATATAATTCCCATGAAGAATTAAAGGAACATGAAGAACTGAATGAAGACTACGAAATCAATTATGTGGAGCGGGATAGCGACATTACTGTGATTGCAGTCCATGGTGGAGGTATTGAACCGGGAACTTCAGAGGTAGCAAAAGGGCTGGCAGACAGGATGGACCTTTCTTATTATCTCTTTGAAGGAATAAAGCCAGCAGGCAACATGATCTTGCATATAGAATCTACACTTTTTGATGAACCGATCGGACGAAATATGGTTCAAAATTCTGTAAGTGCTTTATCTATTCATGGATATCAAGGAGAAGAATCAATGATATTCCTTGGCGGTAGAAATGAAGCATATAGGGAATCGATACGTGATGCTCTTCAGCACCATGGTTTCGCCGTTGAAAATGCACCTAGTCATATCTCAGGGATGAGTGAAGATAATATTGTCAATGATACGCAATTAGGAGAAGGTGTACAGCTAGAGCTGACTGCAGGGTTACGTGACTCTCTATTTGTAAATGGTGATCGGTCAAATACAACGGCTGTATATGATGAATTGATGGAAAGTCTAGAGGAAGGAACCAATCATTATTTGGAGACGGTATAAATGATATGTGGTATTCCACAAAAAGTAAGATACAGTCCGCTGGTGCAGAAAAGGAGCACCATCGCTGATGTGTACTCTTTCCATCGTTTATAAGGCTTGCTCTTCTTCATTTGTAGAGTCATCCTGCCTTACATGTCTAAACTTCCATAAGATAATTAGCATTAAGGTAAATAACCCTACAGCAACAATGCCATATACGGTTTGAAGCGCAAAGCTAAATGAAGATTGTATGGCAAGAAGGAAATCTGGATACCCTTCGGATGCTACAATGGCACTCCCTACGTTTTCTGAGGAAAACGCAACTATTTCTTGAGGAACTCCAGAAGGAATTGAGTCCATTAGAGTAGCACGATATACAATCATGCCGATACTTCCAATAAATGCAATGCTTAGTACTGAACCTAGCCCACTGCTTACATCACTCATTGCCGAAGCAGAACCTGCCCGCTCTTGCGGTACGCTGGAAACAATTTGTTCACTTGCGATTGTCATGGTAGGGCCGATACCAAATCCGGCTAGTGATGCACCAATAATTAAGATAAGCGCTCCCCCGTCATGTACCGTTATCATGATGATTAAAGCTCCTGCAGTTGCAGTAAGCAGACCTATTGCCATGACGTAAGCTGGGCGCAACCACTTTGTAAGTGCGGGAGATACTAAAGTACCTACCATCGATAAGAATGCGGGTATAATCAATAGAAGTCCTGCCTGTGTTGGAGTGAGTCCTATAATTGCTTGTAAATGTTGTGCGAAAAGCATATCTGCCCCCGTAGTTACTAGTAATACAGCCATTACTGCAATCAATGAAAAGCTAAACGATGATATATGAAACATCCGTAAATCCAACAATGGATCCTCCATTTTCTTCTGACGCCGAATAAATAACATTCCAGTTACGATTCCAACCAGTATCGATCCTCCATAAACAAAATGAAAGCCATGGTTAGCCATCTCCTGTAAACCGAAAATTAAAGTTGCTAAAGTTAACAAAGATAGTAGCACACTGACAAAATCAATCCGATTAGATGTTTTATTGCGATATTCAGGTAAAAGTGGCGATGTTAGTAACAATGCAATAACTATAGGGACATTGATAAGAAACACTGCCCCCCACCAAAAAGTATCCAAAAGTAAACCTCCTATCGGGGGTCCTAATGCCATACCTGCAGAGAATGCACTAAGATTAATAGCGATAGCTACGGAAAATTGTTTCGAGTCTGTAAACATACTCCGTAATAACGACATTGTAGAAGGCATCACTGTTGCAGCCGTGATACCAATCAATGCTCGAGTAGCAATTAACATCCAAGCTTCCGTCGCAAATGCTGCAAAAAGCGAGGCGCATCCATAAATGGATGCCCCGATAATCAGCAGGCGTTTTCTACCCACCTTATCTCCTAGCCGACCCATTGTAAGCACAAATCCAACCGCCAACATTTCACCAATATGAATAATCCAAAGCATCTGGGTTGCACTCGGTGCTAAATCCGCAGCAATGGATGGCATCGCAAGAAAAAGGACCGTCATATCTGTAGCGAGCATGAAAACAGCCAATGTCAAAGCCCCTAATCCTATCCATTCCCGCCATGTTGCTTTTGGGAGCTGTTCATGATTAACATTACTCATCTTTTTTTCTCCTTTCGTCTACTAGGTTTCCTTCATTCAAATAATCCTTTACTTAATAGTTTCTAATACTTCGCAACGGGTTTTTTGATTTATTTACAAGGTATTATTCCTGAACGGATTAGTGAGTCAAAAGAGTATTCATTGGAGTAGGTATAGTTGATGGTTACATAAAAAACACCATCAGTTGTTGTTTATATAATGACACGTCTGTTTTGAGAAGAAATCAAACTATCGATGGAGTTTTGTATACAAATTAGGTTGTATGATGTTTCAAAAATTTGTTCTTTTACTTATATTCAGACATAATAATTGTAAGTATCGAATCGGTCCAAGGGGGGATAATTTGAACACTACAAATCAGAACATGAACGTAACGAAAGAGTATATAGATACAGCTGGGCATAAAAGTGGGATGTTTATCGAGTCCACGAATCTTAATAATCCTGTTTTACTCTTTGTGCATGGCGGTCCTGGATTCCCACAATATGCACATGTGAAAGCATCTGGGCTTGCGTGGGCGAATCATTTTACCGTGTGTTACTGGGAACAAAGAGGTACCGGTATGTCGTATAATGCATCTACTCAGGGTGAGATAACATTAGAAAGAATCGTTGCTGATGGTTTAGAAGTCGTAAACCATCTTAAACAGAAATATAACCAGGAGAAAATCTACTTGTGCGGACATTCGTGGGGTTCGTTAGTCAGCAGTATCATGGCAAGTCGACAACCTGAACATTTCCTTGCGTACATCGGTATCGGGCAACTGGGAAGACATTATGAATCGAATAGGGATACGTATGATTTCTTACTGGAGACAGCGATCGAACGAGGAGATGAAAAGGCAGAAAAACATATACGCTCGGTCAAATTCAATAAAGGGTTTTATAAGAGTCAGGAGTATCGCAAACTGTTAGGCAGGTACCTCAATAAATATGGCGGCGGTACGAAGCGTGAGGGTGATTCGAGCTGGGAGGGTATGAAGGATATTATCGAATGTAAGCACTATACGTGGAAGGAACGTCTGAACATTCTAAAGGGCATTTTCTCCAGTTATCAAGCGTTAGGCGAATCATTGGCTAATACAGATGCCACTGTCATGGCACCAAGATTCGAGATTCCTGTATTTATTGTGCATGGCGTGTATGATTATCAAACCTCTTATAAGGAAGCGAAGCGATTCTATGAAAGTATCGACGCGACATCGAAACAGATGTACACATTTGAACACTCGGCGCATTCTCCGTTTGTGGAAGAGCAGGAAAGGTTTATGGAAGTGTTGGTGGAGGATGTGGTTGGGTAGTGAAGTAGGTTAGGTAAAGAAACAGCACCATTCATTGATGCCGAATGGTGCTGTTTCTCTATAATAATAAATTTAGTTTACTTCTACCTGATCACTCATCGCGTCACTCATAACTACTTCCTCTTCACCCTTTTTCTTCCGAGTTAAAGAAAAGACAGCAAATAACAAGGAGATAATCACAAGCGCGCCACCCAAGTAGGCAGCATTAGTAACGGCTCCTGTCTGGTTTAATACGAGCCCGCCAGATGCTGAACCGATGGAAATACCGATTTGCAATGCCGAGTTATTGAAGCTTTGCTGAATGTCGGATGTTTCTGGATCGGTCTCAATTAAATAGCTTTGTTGCGGTGGAGATAGACTCCAGCTTAGTGCTCCCCAAACCATCATCACGGGGATGAATAATACAAGAGAGAAGGTCGTGAATGGTAATAAGAATAACATCGCAGCAAAGGTCGTGATAACGAATAGGATACTTTTCTTCGGACCGATGGAATCAGATAGGAATCCTCCGAATGCTCCACCGCTTACTGCTGCAATTCCAAATAATAGGTAACAAATACTTACCCAAAACGCATTCATATTAAGTTCTGTCTCTAAAAATGGTGTAAAGTACGCATATAGCGTGTAGTGTCCTGCCAGCATAAATACGGTTGCCAGATGGGCACTTCCAATTTTCAAGCTAGCTACCGCTTTTAACTGTTGTTTAAGCGGGACTGTCTTCCCTCCTGGAATTTTCTCCAAAAAGATGAAAATAAGCACAAAAGAAATCACTGATAAAATCGCAATGCCAAGGAAAATCACGCGCCATCCGAAGTTATCGGAAATAAGAATTCCTAGTGGTACACCCATGACAAGAGATGAACTAATCCCCATATAGATAAGTCCAAGCGCTTTTGCTCGGTGTTCCGGTGCAACAATCTTCGCAGCAATCGTTAACGATAGTACAACAATCAGAGCAGTACTCATTGCGCTTAATACCCTTGCGAACATCATAAATGTAAAATCAGGGCTGAAATACGTCATGATATTACTGATGAAGAATACACCTAAGGAAATAAGATATACTTTCTTACGTTCGAATTTGCTCGTGAGAACAAGTAATACTGGACCGGAAACGGCATAAATAAGTGCAAAAACGGTTATCAGTTGTCCTGCAGAGCTAATCGAGGTATTTAAATCTTCTGCAATCGTAGGAAGTATCCCTCCGACAATCAGTTCCACAAGTCCAACGGCAACCGTGGATAATGCTAATATAAATACTTTTATATTCATATTCTGTTTTTCTTCCTTTCTGATAAACATAATAAATTCTACTAGAAAACAAAAAAATCCTGATTACAAAAAATGATCGACTCATTTTCTGTAATCAGGATTTTATGGTTCCTGGTAGAGACCCCCAAGCCATATTCTTGAGGTTATACAGTATACTATTAGATTTTAATGAACACTTGAATAGTTTACTAGGAATTTATGGAGGTTTCAAGTGGGAGATTTTTCTTGTTGTAAAAAATAAACGTAGTAGTAAATTTAAATCAATATTTTATGATATTTAAATTACTACTTTTTGGTAATAAATGGTTAACAAAAATGTGAATTTTGATAAAATAGTATTATAGTCACATTAAATAAAATCATTGAATTAGATAAGGAGATATTATGTTAGTTTATGAAGCAACAAAAACTGAATTTTTGAATGATGTTTTTCATGATGAATTAACAAATAATATTATTAATAATTTCCAAACAAAAATTGGTAAAGTAAACAAAAGTGAAGTCAGATCCTGGGATAATTCTATGCAGTATATGTATAGGGTATTAATGGATGAAGAAATACCGAAAGATTCGGGTGTTGCAATTGAATATAGAATTCCTTATTCATCTAAAAGAGTTGATTTCTTAATAACTGGAAAAAGTGATAATCAAGAGGCTGTAGTAGTTGTTGAGTTAAAACAATGGGATAAAGTTGAAAAAGTAGACGGAAAAGAAGCTATTGTTAAAACCAATTTTAGTCACGGGCTTGTGGAAACTACACACCCTTCTTACCAAGCCTGGTCCTATGCGTCTTTAATAAAAGATTATAATGCGACGGTACAACAGGAGAATATAAATATATTTCCGTGCACATATCTACATAATTATATAGTAAATAAAAGTGGTGATCCTCTAACTGACAATGTATATCAATATTATATTGATAAAGCCCCTGTGTACGCAAAAGGAGACGCGAAAAGGTTAAGGGAATTTATAAAGAGATACATAACGTACGGAGATAATAAAGAAACCCTTTATAAAATAGAAAAAGGCAAAATACGGCCGTCTAAGTCGCTTCAAGATGCTTTAAGTTCAATGTTAAGTGGTAATGATGAATTTATAATGATTGATGAACAGAAGGTTGTATTTGAAGAAGCATTAAGACTTGCAAATGAAGCAAAAAGAACTAATACAAAACAAGTACTCGTTGTAGAAGGTGGACCTGGGACAGGGAAGTCTGTATTAGCAGTAAATCTCTTAGTTGAATTAACTAAAAGAAGTATGGTGGCTCAATATGTAACGAAGAACTCTGCTCCAAGAAATATATATGCTACAAAACTAAAGAGAGATTTTAAAAAGACTCAAATTGATAATTTATTTAAGGGATCCGGTAGTTATGTAGATGTACCAAGTAATGAATTTGATGTTCTAATAGTAGATGAGGCACATCGGTTAAATGAAAAATCAGGAATGTTTCAAAACTTAGGTGAAAATCAAGTGAAGGAATTAATTAATTCTGGGAATATGACAATATTCTTCTTAGACGAAAATCAGAAAGTAACTTTAAAAGATATTGGAAGTATGGATTTAATAAAAAAATATGCCAATGAATACAATGGTGAAGTACATAAGTTGAAACTAGAATCTCAATTTAGATGTAACGGATCAGACGGTTACTTAGCATGGATTGATGATGTATTACAGATTCGGGAAACAGCTAACTCAAACTTTATTGGCAAAGATTATGATTTCAAAGTATTTGACGATCCAAATGATCTATTGAATGAAATTCAAAGATTGAACAAAGAGAAGAATAAAGCGAGGATGTTGGCGGGTTATTGTTGGGAATGGCCAAAAGAATCACGCAAAAAATCAGATACACCCGATATTATTATTCCCGATAAAAACTTTGGGATAAGTTGGAACTTAGATAATACATTGACGTGGGCTATTGATGATGACTCAGTAAATGAAGCGGGTTGTATACATACTTCTCAAGGGTTGGAATTTGATTATGTAGGAGTCATTATAGGAGACGACCTCTTATTTAAAGATGGTGAAGTCTATACAAACCATACTAAACGTGCTAAGTCAGATCGTTCGTTATTTGGTATTAAAAAAATGCTAAAAGAACAACCAAAAGAAGCCAATAAACTAGCTGATACTATTATACGCAACACTTATAGAACTCTTTTAACTCGTGGACAGAAAGGTTGTTATGTTTACTGCACGGATAAAGCACTAGCTACTTATCTTACTGATAGGATGAAAATGGTAAATGATTACGAATCAAATGATTTTTTCAGGACAAGCGCAATAGTTGCTGAGAGCAATGAGATATATAAATGAGGACAAAAGCGGAATTCATAATAAGAGAAGATTTTGTTATGAAAAGGGATAAAAACGTTCAATTTAATGTTTAGTATATATTCAAGGGTAGAATTGTTTCTCTACCCTTATTTCTATCTAAATTCTAAAATGTACAAAGAGATGTTTTTAAGGAAAAAATATCAAGTGAAACATATCTTTACTATTCATTTTGATTCATTTTGTTACTTCAATAGTTACATCAAAAACGAAAACGGCTTTCTCGGTGGTGTAGTCGGATTCATGAGGAGGATCATATCTAAGGCGCTGATATTAGGTAGGTTATCGATAAATTGATGCATCTCTGACTCTGTTTGGAATTGAAAGGCTTCTAACTGCTGAATTGGTTCAAACTTACCCTTTGAATCGTTATAGAACAAGCGATACAGGTGTAATATATAAGCATCGGTCTGTTCAGACAAACCAAGGATTCCTAGATTCTTTTTTATCTCTGAGAAAAAAGTAATCTCTACTTTTCTATCCTGAAGTAGTTCTGTTGGAATGGCGATATTATTTTCATTATTCATCATTTCACTCCTCTTTTCTAGTACTATTGTCTCGCTTAGTGTGAAATTGTGCAACAAATAATAAGAAATTTCTTATTAATTTATTTGTTTAAACTATAGTAACAAGCTAAACTCCTTATCATTTGTTTTTTTAAGAACGTTGCAGGGATGCTGATAGGGAGTTGGATTCCATTACGGAATGTGATGATCGATTTTCCTTGGTCATTAGTAGTTTGCGGTTGAATGGATTGAACATGGTGATAGAAAATCCAGCTACACTCATTATTAGTCGTAGCATGGGTGGGGAAAGCAATAATTTGTTGGGAGACGCTGATTACTATAGGCACTTTTCGTTTGAAACCAGTGTGATAGGATGTAGCAGTTTTTCTGCCTTCATAAGTGGAATAATGATATAAGCATCCTTCTTTAATGAGTTGAAGAGGGGTTTTCTTATGCTCTATTGATTTCTGTTGCTCGAGAATAATAGAAGAAACATCAGGTCTATATGTAGGGTAAATAGCCATAGTCATAGAGGAGATACCATTAAAAGTAGATGGAGTTATTCTAGATCTTCTTCCTCTAGTGATTGTTGTTTCTCTAATTGGTTCTCGAGTTCTTGTAATTCACGAAAGAGCTGGTTCATATTTATATCGGTTGCTTTCCAATACCCATACATGGTTGATATTAAAGGAGTTTTCTCTCCTCTTTCTACTTTTCCGATGTGTTTGTCATCCGACTCACTAATTTCAGCTACTTGTTCCTGCGTTAATCTTTTCTTTTCTCTAGCCTCTCGCATTCGTATTCCCATTGTTTTACGTAGTTCTTCATTAAATCGCAAGTATAATCTTCCTTTTTTAAGAAAAATTATCCTGTTCAGCAAACGGAAAGAACACGTCCTGCAAGACCCTTTTTGTGATTGTGTTAAAGTAGCTTTATAAGGTCCTTATCACCATAAACGAGTGTAGCTCTTTTTAAATTGCGTTATAAGTAAATATAGAAGGTTATAAAAGAAAATAATATTAAGGAGACAAATATGAAAAAGATAAATGTAGTTGGCGCTATTATTATTTCTAACGAGAAAATCCTTTGTGCTCAACGAAGTGATTACAAAACACTTCCTTCTAAATGGGAGTTTCCAGGTGGGAAAATAGAATTAGGTGAAACGCCACAAGAAGCTTTAATGAGAGAGATTATAGAAGAGATGAATTGCATCGTTGAAATAGGAGATCAAGTTGTTCATACTGTACATGCGTATGACTTTGGTGAAGTTCATTTAACTACCTTTTATTGCAAGCTCACCAAAGGTGAACCACTGTTAACGGAGCATAAGGCTATCAAATGGTTAGACCCAAGTGAATTATCTTCATTAGATTGGGCACCAGCAGATTTACCAGCTGTTGAAAAAGTTGTAAAGGAATTTTCTAATTTATAATCATGAGATAATTTTCAATTTATAAAGCGGTTTTCTAGTATAATAGTTGCAGAATACAAACTATAATCTGGGGTGTTACGTTTTGGTAAAGCAGGGACTCTATGAACAGATAATCAATAAGAGATTGAAACAAGAGATTTTAGCACTTGATGAAGCAGATTTTGATGTGGAGATAGGAGATTTAGATGTAGAGGAAGCTCGTAAATTTCTAGCTTCCTATATTTCACGTGTAACGAGAAAAGCATTGAATTTTATACGTGACCAGGAATCAGAAGGTAAGGAAGCACTCTTAAAGCAAATTCATGCTTGTAATCAAATTATTGCACTATTAAGAAAAGAAATAGACGATCAATCATTCGACTTGTTACAAATTGATGAGGCGGGTGAAGTATTACAGTCTGTTTTTGCAAAACTGAACTCTGTAAGAAGCATTCAAAAAGAAAAAACAATACGCCCAGTAACTTCCATTGCGGAGAGTTCTTTGTTTACAGGTTCAAGTAATGAGCCAAATATGTTGAATGAGCTCAAAAAAGAAATTCTTTCATGTGATTCTATAGATTTTCTTGTTTCCTTTGTGAAGTGGAGTGGTATTCGTTGCATTATTGATGAGTTAAGAACGTTTACAGAAAACGGAGGGAAGCTTCGAATTATCACCACATCTTATATGGAAGCAACAGATTATAAAGCTGTTATAGAACTTGGTCAGCTTTCCAATACAGAAATTAAAATTTCCTACGACATTGCTCGTACACGGCTTCATGCAAAAGCGTATATGTTTAATAGAGACACTGGTTTTACAACAGCATATATAGGTTCTTCAAATCTATCTAATCCTGCGTTGACTTCTGGATTGGAGTGGAATTTGAAAGTAACGGAAAAGGATTCATTTGATATTATACGGAAATTTGAAGCAACATTTGAAAGTTATTGGAATGATGCTGAGTTTAAGTTATTTGATAAAAACAATGAAGTGGATCACCAAATACTTAAGGAAGCATTAAAGAAAAAGGTCGTAATAGAAGAAAATGATATACATTTTAATTTCGATATCCAGCCTTATTTTTATCAGAAGGAAATGCTAGAAAATTTACAAGCAGAAAGAGAAGTATTTGGTAGAAATAAAAATTTACTTGTGGCAGCAACAGGTGTGGGTAAGACGGTTATATCAGCGTTTGACTATAGAAAATTTACAGAAAAACATGATAGGAAAGCTAGATTGCTTTTTGTAGCTCATCGTGAAGAAATATTGAAACAGAGTAGGGATACGTTCCGTGCTATTTTAAAAGATTTCAATTTTGGAGATATGTTAGTGGGTGGTCAAAATCCAACTACCTTAGACCATTTGTTTGTCAGTATTCATAGCTTTAATAGTAAAAAGATTTATGAACATGTATCTAATGATTTTTATGATTTTATAATCGTTGATGAATTTCATCATGCAGCTGCTCAATCCTATCAAAAACTATTAAGTTATTTCGACCCAAAGATTCTTCTAGGATTAACTGCAACTCCAGAAAGAATGGATGGACAAGATATTACGAAGTACTTTGATGGAAAAATTGCTTCAGAAATGCGACTTACAGAAGCGATTAATCGAAAATTGCTTAGTCCCTTTCAATATTTCTGTGTAAGTGATACCGTTGATTTATCTACACTGAAGTGGAGTAGAAAAGGCTATGACATCAGTGAATTAGAGCATGTATATACGAATAACACGAGACGTAGTCAGCAAATTATAAGAAGCTTGAATCAGTATGTAACAGATGTTAGTGAAGTGAAAGGTCTAGGCTTCTGTGTTGGTGTGGAACATGCTGAATATATGGCTACTTACTTTAATAAGCAAGGAATCCCCTCTGTTGCATTGCATGGGTCTTCTGATAAAACAGTTCGAAAATTAGCTCAAGATCAATTAAAAAAAGGTGATATCCGATTTATTTTTGTAGCCGATTTATACAACGAAGGAGTAGATATTCCGGAGGTAAATACTATTCTTTTCTTACGCCCAACTGAAAGCTTAACGGTATTTCTACAGCAATTAGGTCGTGGTTTAAGACTAGCGGAAGGTAAAGAGTGCTTAACTGTATTAGATTTTATTGGCCAAGCACATCTGAATTATAGTTTTGAAGATAAATTTCGATCGCTTATTGGTAGAACTAAACAATCTATTAAACATTACGTAGAAGAAGGTTTCTCTAATTTGCCAAAGGGGAGCTTTATCCAACTAGAGAAACAAGTGAAAGAATATGTATTAAGGAACATAAAATCTACGGCTAATACGAAGACAAACTTAATTAATAAAATGAAGTATTTTGAACAGGATACAGGTCTATCATTAACTTTGGGGAATTTTCTAGAACATTACCATCTATCGCTATATGACTTTTATGGGAAGAGTGGTAACCGCTCTTTTCAGCGTATGATGGTAGAAGCAGGAAATGCAGATGATTTTTATTGTGTGAATGAAGAAAAGATTATTAAACGTCTTCCAAAAATTTTCTATTTAAATTCAAGTAACCTCCTTACATTTTTAATTCGTTTTGTAGATGAACGAGGTGAGCTCGTTGTTGGTGATAAAAATGAAAAGTTAATGTTGAATATGTTTTACTATACATTTTTTCAAAGAGATCCAGCTAAAGAAGGATTCACATCTCTCTATGAGGCACTTCAATCTGTATTAGAAGAAGAATCGATACGAAAGGAGATATTAGAAATACTCAAATTTATCTATCGTTCGATAAAAAATGTAGAGAAAGCAAATGACTTTAATTTTACAACACCTTTAACAGTCCATTCTACTTATTCTAAAGATCAAATAATGGCTGCATTTGGCTATTACAACGAGGAGAAAAGCCCAGCATTCCGTGAAGGAGCGAAATATTTTAAAGAAGAAAATATAGACGTGTTTTTCATTACGCTGAATAAATCAGAAAAAGACTTTTCACCTTCAACCTTATATGAGGATTATGCAATTAATGAGAGACTATTCCATTGGCAATCGCAAAGTATGTTGACGCTTCAAAGCCCGACCGCACAAAGATATATTCACCATCGGGAAAAAAAGAGTCAAATAGCTTTATTTGTTAGGCAATATAAAAAGGAACAGGGCTATACAGCACCATTTACATTCTTAGGTACCTGCGATTACGTGAGTCACTCTGGGGAAAAGCCGATCAGCTTTATATGGAAATTGCGAGAGGAAATGCCACCAGGATTAATAGCTAAAGCGAATAAAACTGTGGTTTAGTTGTGTTTAACTACCTCACACAAGTAGATGTTTACAAGGCTGGGGGTCTACGTAGCTTTTATTTACTCAAGATCTCTGAAATACAGTTATGTATTAACTATTTTAATTCATAATGTAGGTCAATAAAGGTAGTAGCTCAATCGGCCACTACCTCTTTGTTCTTCATAAACCCACGCCTAATTTGTCCATTCTTCAATCAAGACATCAGCAACTTCTGTTAATTGGGCTGCTGCTTGTTGGTCGATCTTTCCTTCTTCTTGGAATGTATCTATTAATTGTTTGAAGGACTCCATATGTTTTACCGCTTTGTTGTAGGATTCTTGTTTTACAAAATGTTCAATGGAAGTCAGATGGGTTTGCAACAAACGTACGTTTTCGCCCTGTTCAATCTTTCCTGCTTCGACATATTGATCGACGAATGCTTTCATCACACCTACATCAATCAATTCTTCTGCTTTTTGGATGACGTGGTCTTCAATATCATTTGTAAATGGTTGTAGTCTTTTACCAGCAGGTATAGCGTAGACGGTATCTTCTTCGTCCACCATTGGGCGTTCATGATTCAAGCTCTGTTCACGTAAAATCGTACCAGATACATAGTGTTCTTTCGCACTTTCTATATCGTCATTCTCCAAGTCTTGATGAAATTGGATGTACTCGATGTCGGCTAGAACCATATCTTGAAGTGCGTGGACAAATGGCTCGAGTTCCTCTTTCAATGCTTCGTTTTTGGATTCTCTTAAAAATTCGTCTCCTGCCTCTGCAATGAGGCTCAGTTCATCTATAAATTCAGGTGCAACATTCCCGAGGGGTTCATCGTTATCGATACGGGACAATGTTTCTTCTAGCAATTCCTTAATATTTTCGCTTTCATCAGCTTCCAGTCCATTCTGCGGCTCTGCATGTGTCATATGTTTGGTGAGCGTATGGAAAGCTTCTGTTGCATCTGGTTCAATATACTTCATGCTGTCTTCCCAGCTTGTTTGAGCATCAAAGGATTCTGTATTCCATGTATAATCCGCAACGGCGAAAATGGCAACCTTTGAGGCCTCGGCTTCCTGCATCGGGTTGGTTACCACTCCTGCAAGATTTTCCACGCCGGGTTCTAGCATGTCTCCTTTTCCAAGGAACACACGAGTCATATCAATGTCATTCACCGGCCAATTTAGCCAAAAAAGTGGATCGCGACGTACCACGCCATTATTATCACGATGTTTAAAGCGGTCGATGGTATATTGCTCGACTGGAGCGACGGTATTTTCCCCTGTCCAAAGAATGTGGATGTTCTCGTCAAAGGCTTCTTCGAGTCTATTTAATTCTTCTCCGCCATCCCAAGCCCAAGCAGAATTATAGGCTGCAGGCGTATATAGTGTATCCCTCACATCACCTTTTTCCTGGGCCCATTCTGAAACAGAATTCATCAGTTCAGCGACATAATCTAATGGCAGCGAACCAACATCGTCACCTAAAACGCCAAACTGTCGTACACCTACGTCGTATAATTGATCGAATTTCGTAAGCATTTTTTCTGTGTTTTCATCGAGTAATGCCATGGCAGCTTCTTCGCCTTCTTCACGGGCAATTTCAGCAACTTCGCCAAGCGGGGAGATGGTCCAAACAAATTGCGTTTTACTATCACGCCCAACTTCTGCCAATTCGCGAATCTCTTCTAACATATCTTCAGGATAGAGTTCTTCCCATTGTTCCCTATGGTATGGATCGTCCTTCGGAGCGAAGACATAGGAATTCGCCTTGAGTTGTCCACCGAATTCCATCAATGATTTACGATCATCATTACTCCAAGGTATGCCGTAATAACCTTCGATAAAACCTCTCACTTTCGTATTCGCATAATCGTTGATTTCTAAGTGTTTAATTTGATTATCAGAACGCTGGCTGAGTATTTTTTCGAGGGAGACAATCCCATAAAATGCAGCATCGGTATCTTTACCAATCACCGTCATCGTATTGTTGCTAATTTCCAATTGGTAAGCATCAATCTGATCAAAGTCCATATTATTCGAATCAAGTGTATTCTCCGCGTTCTTTGCTGCTGGGCCACCAGATTCTACGGTTCCGACAAAAAGAGTAATGGCATCTTTGGAAGGTTCTTCTGTGATTTCCGGTATGGGCAGGTTATTGGTGGCAAATATTTCGGTTACTTTTTTCCTTGTGGCATCATCAATCGTGTCATCATAAACAACTTGAATATCCTTGTTGAGGGTTAGCGCACCTTCCCCGTATTCGACACTCTGGGGTGTTGGGTAGAATTCGTATTCCACTTCCGTACTTTTGCTTTCCGCGTTTATGTGTGAGGTGAACGATACCGTTGTAAAGCTAACGAGCAACATTGCGATAATAGGTGAATACCATAACAGTTGTTTTTTCATTTTCTTTATTCCTTTCTTTTTTGTATTTGTCGTACAAGATCAAAAAGGCGTAAAGGATCGAAAAACTAAATTTGAATGGCTTTCCTGCTTGTCCTGGTTTATTTCTTAGAATTATTGCGGAGAATACACCTCCCGAGGTTTAGAAGCGATAATCCTATTTGTTAAAATGTAATAGGATTATCTGTGACTTCCCTAGATTGTAATAACACGTCCCCCAATGGTTGAATACGATTCCCACTATAATAAAGCGGTCTCATTTATATATGAATCTATCTTAAAAGTTATAATTTCGTGTGTCAATGTTTTTACTGAATTTTAAGAAAATATACTCATTAAAAGGAATAGTAGAGTTTTTTGCTGCCTGTTTACTAAAAAAACCTAACTAACTCTATTGACAATTAGTAAAAACCGTAATAGTATGATAATTAAAATTAAATACGCTAATATCTCTTATTGAGAGTGGCTGAGGGACTGGCCCTGTGACGCCCGGCAACCGTTCATCTTAATTCCAATGATGAATAGGTGCTAAATCCTGCAAAATACGGATAGTATTTTGAGAAATAAGAGAGGTGATGAATGACTTACGTATTGTTATGTTATGCCTCTCGAGTTCAAATCGGGAGGCATTTTTAGTTTCCCAAAAAAATTTACACCATGAGAAAAGAGGAAGGGTTTATGTCCACATCTATTGTTAAAGGAGCTCCTGGTCATTATCGGATTGGCTCTGATGTCTTAGAGGAAATTCCTGTACTCCTTGAAGAATTATCAGTTGACCGTATACAAGTTATCGCAGGGAAGAAATCATGGCAGGCGACAAAGCCGTATTTACCTTATGTATTAGTGGAGCAAGTAGAACCGAATATCATCTTTATCGAAGGTCATACCACGCTAGAAAAAGCAGAGACCATAGCGAATCAGCTTCATCAACATTCTGTGGATGCTGTGATTGGTATTGGCGGCGGGACAGCGCTCGATATTACGAAGGCTGCAGCTGTGAAAGCAGATGTTAAATCGATTTTAATTCCGACGATTGCTGCGACTTGTGCTGCGTGGACACCGCTTAGTGTTTTCTATGACAGCGATGGGGCATTTACACATTATACGGATTTTCCGTTGGCGACCACGCTTGTCTTAGTAGAACCAGCTATCATTGCACATGCCCCAATAGAATATTTAAGGGCGGGGATAGGTGATACACTGGCAAAATTTTATGAAGCAGATGCATTGATCGAGAGTTTTTACCCGAATGAAGAAGCGCCTGTACCAGTGAAAGTTTCGCAATTTTCTGCGGGGATTTGCCGGGATGTACTACTGAAGGATGGAAAGGCTGCACTGGATGCCGCACGCACTAAACAAGTTACGCCTGCATTTATTCGAGTTATCGAGGCGATCATCATCACGGGTGGAATGGTAGGCGGATTTGGCGATAAAGCAGGGAGAATTGCCGGTGCGCATTCGATACATAATGGATTAACGGAAGCAATCGAGGCAAAAAACTTCTTACACGGAGAGCTCGTCGCATACGGAATTCTTGGCCAATTGGCATTCGAAAACAAAGAGGATGAGCTTTTGCGTCTACTCGATTTTTACGATCAATGGCAATTGCCGTCTAGTTTACAAGGAATCGGCATTGATGTAACCAATACGGAGCTCGTGGAGAAAATCATTCAGAAAGCAATTCTGCCGCAAGAGTCGATTCATTTTATGAATAAGGAAGTTACGGCGGAATCATTAGCTGGTGCGTTACAGCAAGTAGAGAAATATAATCAAGCCTATTACACGGAAAAAAGAGGAGAGAAAACATCATGAAAAAAGGATTATTAATAGCGATCGTACTTTTAGCAATATCATTATTGGCTGCGTGTGGCAGTGAGGAATCTAGCGGGTCGGGTCAAGGATTGTACGATGATGAAAAATTAGTCATCGGTGTAACGGCAGGGCCACATGAAGAAATTCTTGAAAAAGTAACGGAACTAGCAGAAGAGGAAGGCATCGAAATCGAGTCAAAGGTGTTCACGGATTATGTTATGCCAAACGTTGCTTTAGCTGAAGGGGAGATTGATTTAAATATCTTCCAAACAGAACCGTATTTTAATGCGTTTAAAGAAGATAGAAACTTAGATTTAGTGAAATCATTTGATACCGTTACTTTCCCGATGGGGATTTATTCATTAGATGTCGATGATGTGTCTGAATTACCTGAGGGATCCACCATCGGACTGCCTAGTGACCCTACAAATAGTGGTCGTGCACTTTTACTATTTGAACAAGCTGGTTTAATTGAGTTGGATTCGGAGACAGGAATTAATTCTACGGTTCGTGACATTGATAAGAATAACGGCAATTATGAATTTGTGGAACTAGATTCTGCGCAGATTGCACGTCAGTTAGAGGAATTGGATGCAGCTGCGATTAATACAAATTTTGCTATCGAAGCCGGATTTACCCCTACGGAAGACTCTATTTATATTGAGCCGAAAGATTCTCCTTACATTAACCATGCTGCGGTGAGGGCAGAAAACGAAGACGATGAAATCATCCAGAAACTAGCAGATATTTATCGTAGTGAAGAAGTCAAAACGTTCATCGAAGAGGAATTTGGCGGATCGCTCATTCCTTCATGGTAAGGGAGTAAGGAAATGAGCGTAACGGAAGGAGCATAAACATATGATTGAATTAACGAACATCACAAAGACTTTTTCAGGAAAACAAGGAGATATTCATGCATTAAAAGATGTTTCTTTATCCGTTGGAAAAGGCGAAATATATGGCGTAATCGGCTATAGTGGCGCCGGGAAGAGTACATTGATTCGTTGTGTGAATTTACTGGAACAGCCGGATCAAGGATCGGTAAAAGTAAATGATGTAGAATTAACCACGTTAAAGGCAGGAAAACTCCGAGACACCAGAAGTCATATCGGGATGATTTTTCAAGGGTTTAATCTATTAAAGACAGCAACTGTCTACGATAATATCGCTATTCCGCTGAAATTAACTGGCCTCGATAAACAGGCAGTAAAGGAAAGGGTGCAGAAATACTTGGATATCGTTGGCTTAGCCGACAAGCATGATGCATACCCGTCAGAGCTCTCCGGTGGGCAAAAACAACGAGTGGCGATTGCCCGAGCATTGTCTCATGAGCCAGAAGTTCTGTTAAGTGATGAAGCGACAAGTGCACTCGATCCAGATACAACAGAGGCGATCCTAGATCTATTATTACGAATAAATAAAGAACTCGGAATTACGATCTTGCTGATTACGCATGAGATGAATGTCATCCAGCGAATTTGCGATCGGGTCGCTGTCATGGAAAATGGCGAAGTGATTGAGGAAGGCAATACTAAAGATATTTTCATTTCACCACAGCAACGGACAACGAAGCGGTTTGTGAACAGTTTATTCTCGCATGACATTCCGGATGACTTAGTAGATCGATTGAGTGAGAATGGCCAAGTAGCTAAATTATCTTTCTTCGGAGAATCATCGGGAGATCCGGCGCTTGCGCTCGTAACGAAAAAATACAATATCTATCCGAATATTTTGTCCGGTAGTATTACACGAATTAAGGAAGAAGCATTCGGACAATTACTTGTTCACTTCAAAGGGGAACAAGCGGAGATAAACAATGCGTTTCAGTTTTTACAAGACCAACAAGTACATGTGGAAGGAGTGACGTTCGATGGAGAAAATCAACGCGTTTCTTGATGCATGGGGTTCGGATTTATGGATGTCGACGATTCAAACGTTTCAGATGGTCGGTATATCCCTTGCTATTTCAGTCTTGATTGGGTTACCGCTAGGAATTCTACTTGTTTTAACGAGACCGGGGAAAGCACTCAGTAATAAACTCGTTTATAATGTGTTGAATATCGTCATCAATATTATTCGTTCGGTTCCGTTTATCATTCTATTATTCTTCATTCTGCCTTTTACAAAATTTATTGTCGGAACATCGATCGGTGTCAAAGGCGTTATCGTTCCATTGGTCGTTTATACGGCGCCTTATATCGCTCGGTTAATGGAGTCTGCATTACTGGAAGTAAACCGTGGTGTCATTGAAGCATATGAAGCGATGGGGATTAAAACGAGACATATCGTGTGGCATGTACTTGTACGGGAATCTCGCTCCTCTATTGTTCTCGGGTTAACGATTGCGATCATCGGACTAATCGGAGCATCTGCTATGGCTGGCTTAGTTGGCGGTGGAGGCCTTGGCGATCTCGCATATCGATATGGTCACTTACGATATGAAGTAGATGTGATGTACGTAACCGTTATTCTCCTGATTATTTTAGTGCAAGGATTACAGTCGCTCGGCAATTACTTTGCTGCACGATTGAAAAAAGATTAAACTAATTTAACCGAAAATGCCTCTTTTTGGACTTTCATTTCGATTATAAGAATGAGAGAACCAAAAGGAGGTGTTTTTTGGGAAGAAAACCGATGGTGATAAAGGAAATAGCTTCGTATCTTGAGATTTATCTCGATAAGTTTGGGGGTGCAGGTGAAGGTGTTCGTAGAAATGTTATACTATAAGTAACAAATTCATAGTTAAAGAGAGGCGAGCGAATGAAAATCAAAATGATCATTTTTCTAACATCTTCAAAAGAAAAAAATAATTGTGGTCAAATAGTAATGAAAACATTTGAATCAATGATTCGCCCTGTTAAAGGAGATATTATTGACGATCCCGGATTTGACTCAAGATTTCATAATGGCTATGAGGTTGTAAAAGTTACTATAAATTATACGACAAATGAGTGCTATGTCTCTCTACATCCACTAGCGATAGAATTAGAGGATATTAGTATCAACGACTATATAGACAAACTTATGGCAAATGAATGGAGTATTGTTTCAAAAGAAGAATTATTAGCTTAATGGGATTTGTTTAAGTGAAGAGGATTGAATAATTGTTGATTAAAAAATTTATAGTAAAGATTGAAACTATTTGGCCCTTTACCTCGTTTGAACATAGTAACGACAGAGGGGATAAGAAGACGTGTGAATATATTATGAGTCAAAATTAAATGGTTTTAGGAAGGTGATGAGAAATGGGATATCGTAAAGCGTTAGATAAATATATTGAAGCAACTAACTCACATGATTTTAATAATGTAAAAGCAGTACTACACCCTCAAGCAGTATACTGGTTTACTGATCAAAATTGTATTTCCAATGAGCAAATCGGGAGCTACTTTATGAAATCTTGGGATACTATTAAAGAAGAAGTTTACTCTGCTACAGATGTCCAATGGATTGCTGCAAGTGATCAAGTCGCTACTTGTATTTATACTTATCATTACGAAGGATATTATCTTGAAGAGTTTGTATCTGGTAGTGGGAGGGCGACTAATGTTTTTACATTGCATGATGGTGAGTGGAGATTAATACATGAACATTTAAGTAGTTTATAAGGATATTGTTTATTACATTATTAAGTGCCATGATAGGACAACAGATACAGGAAAATATGGATTCATCTATTGAAAATGAGTATACATTTCTATTAGCATTGTATTGTAAGAAAGGACAAGATGATTAATTGAAAACTAACCAAATTTTAATGTTTATTATTTTGCTAATGTTCATATCAACCTCCATAAATATTAACTTATTTAACGGTAGTTGGAATGGTATCTTACTATTCTTTTTAAGTTTACTAGTTGTTGTGGCTTTATGTTTCTTTTCAATTGAACAACAAAGGGTAAAGAAAAGAAAAAGAATAGCAGCCAACGTATTTTGTAAGCCGCTTTTTCAAATTTTGTGATCTAAATCATAACCTCCATGTTATGATTTAGTCGCTAATCTATAAATCATTTAAAGCAATGACTTTGCCACTGTTTGCATTTACCCCATATTGAACTACGGGCTGTGGCTTATTCCAGAGCTGATTCTTATTCATAGATAAGAGTAAAGTTTATAAGTTTTAATTTTTAATCAAAATTTGATTATGAATATGGTGTTCCATATGCTCAAGATAATCTTGAATAAGCCACTCTAGTGTCTTATGTTGATTATTTCCTATATCACAAAGGTTGGATAGTTTTTCATCGGGAATATTTTTAACAATATTAACAATTTGCTTATTTAATGTCTGAAAAAGGTTTACTATTTCATTAAATGGTCTATCTTGATAATTCTGAACCATTACCCATTGGTCTTGATTATACGATTGAATAACATATACTTGTTCTTCATATTGAATTTTTATAAACCTTTCAATATTATTTATCGCAGAGTCACATAAATGTCCTAAAATTTCTTTTTTAGACCATTTATGTGGTAGTGGTCGATTAGTAATATCTTTTTCAGACATGGAGTCGTACTCTTCTGGTAATTTTTCTATCCAATAATTTATTCCTTTAACTACCTTTTGCATATTTTTACGCCTCCTATAAATAGCTTTCTCAGCTACATTTTTGAAACCGCTTTATTAAGCAATACTTTTGAATAAAAGCATTAACAGGTTTCTCCTTATTTCACATGGCTCCAGGTAACCTTTTAGTCCATCACAATACAAACGAAACTGATAGTTAAACTCTAGAAGATTTTTATCCAACGCCTACTCAGTCCACCAACACTTTTTCTTCAAAGACTTGTATTGCCTTCTCCAAAAAATCCAATACCTCTTCTTTTACCGGATAGAGGTTCATGGCTTGTGACTTTTCAGGTGACTTACGTATTTCAAAAAATTTTTCACCTAGCTCTTCATTGTCGGCAAATAATTCATTCGATAATATCAACGTATCTTCCGCAATAATCTGACTTTCTTCAGAAGCTGGGTTATCTCCTCGTTTCAAACAAAGTTCAATTCTTCTAATCAGATTAATCCATTGTTTAACTTGTGGACTATCTTGTTCTAATTTTGGAAGTTTTTCCTTAAGGGCTTTCTGTTCTTGATCATCAAAAAATTGATTCCAGTCGTCATCGGTACGATTCTTTGTTTGTGCTTCTTGTATCAAAGGGATTAATTGCTCCCACTTTAAATCCCCTTCCAACTTAATACTATTGAGAAGTGAGTTCGTATGATTAACGGATGCGTGAAGTTCCTCAATTTTTTGCTGTAAGTAATCTTTATGGACATAAAGTAACTGCTCTATCGTAATATCGGAAAGTATTTTCTTAATATTGTCTAGTGACAAGTTCGACATTTTAAGTATCGTTATCTTCTTTAGTACTAATAAATCCTCATCACTATAAAATCGTTTACCATAATCATCCTTCTTATTTGGACTCATTAATCCGATTTGGTCGTAATACCGTAATGACCGGACCGAAACACCCAACATTTTCGCAACTTCTCCTGTTGAATAAAAATTCACCTTAATCCCTCCAAAAATAACTGTTGCAGGTTACGCAACGTCACCAATTACACTTAATATAGCATAAAAAAGGAAGTGGTAATTCATGAAAATTGAAAAATCTTATTTTAATCAAAGTGCATGGTCGTGGAAGGAATTAATATTGCTATTGACGCTGGTTTTGGTACTCATCCCATTTTTTATTGAATATCTGTTAATGCAATATTTAACCGAAATTTTTCAAAATGAGTTATATTCGGGAACGTTAATCGGATTGATCATGTCGATTATCTTTACCCTTGGTGTTTATTTTATTGCGATTAGGCCAAAAAACCTTTCTTGGAAGGAAGTAGGTTTCCAGCGATTTTCAAAATCTTATTGGGGTCCGATAATCGGATGGACAATTGTTCTAATTATCGGTAGCATTTTGCTATCTTATATTATGGAATGGGTATTCGATACCGGAACGGACAATAGCAAGACAGATAGTTTACAAACTCGATTAACAACGATGAATATCGTGATTGCTTTTGTGTCAGCTGCAATTATTTCGCCCATTTATGAGGAAATTTTTTATCGTGGTTTTCTATATCGCTGGATTAGAACGAAGTATGGACTGTTAGCGGGGATGTTGATTAGCTCATTCATTTTCATGCTCGTTCATATTCCAACATTTAATTCCTTGCCATACACTTTTTTGTCTGGTCTGATTTTTGCCTGGACATATGAAAAAACACAGTCTATTTATCCTGCAATGATAATTCATGCATTATTTAACGGATTGGCAATTCTTTTGACAGCGACTGCATAGTAATAATTTTAGAAAAATAGGAGAGGCGCACACCAAAATTTGGGGTTGCGCCTAATTTGCACAGTACGTCCGCTTCATGCATAAAAGCGCATTACTTAACTCCAGTAATGTGCTTTTTTGTGGAATATTAGGATGATTTATATACTAATCTTCTTTCATGGCTTCGTTAACTTTTTGGTTAACAGATTCCTGATAGATATCAGCGTAAGTTTT
This sequence comes from Oceanobacillus kimchii X50, assembly GCF_000340475.1. Lineage (NCBI taxonomy): Bacteria > Bacillati > Bacillota > Bacilli > Caryophanales > Bacillaceae > Oceanobacillus > Oceanobacillus kimchii. Next base: position 3,564,869 of record NZ_CM001792.1, on the reverse strand, counting down.
TGAATCTTTGATTAGATCGTCGCAGAAAGCTGCTACATCCTCTCCTGTTACTTCAAGCACATTTTTTCCTAAGCTAGCGCCTTCTTCAAAAAGATCGATAATTCCCGAGAGTAAACCAATTCCATTGGTTAGCTCAACAGGGCCGACTTTATAGAGATACTTTTGAATCTCTTTATAGACAATTTGATAATCTTTCGGGAGTGCTTTTACACGCGCCATGTGTGCTCGCCACTCTTTTTTGCCTTCGATGATATCTTGTATTCTCATCTTCATTCACCCTCCTATTTGCCTAATTTTTTGGCGATATTATTGTTGAGTTGATTGCGCCACTTGTCGCGATAAGACTTTGCCCCTTCTTCACCGATTAGCGCTGAACAGAAGGCATTGATATCCTCACCCAGAGCCTCCTGTACACTCTGCCCTTCCGAAGCTGTTTCTTCGAGCAGGCCGAGCACACCGTCAAGTATTGGCATGAGGTTACGCCCGGTGAAATCTGTGTGCGGCCAAAGATTGGTTTTAATTTCTTCCCATGCAGCTTGATAATCAGATGGCAGATTTTTAGCTCGTGATTCAAAGTTTTTCATTTCTTTCGTCATGTCGCTACCCGTAATTTTTTCCCAAAAGTTCATTGTTTTCCCTCCTTTAATGCATTCATTTTTGTTGATACAAACTCCCATTTATCCCAGAACTTCCGTAGTTCCTCGCGACCCTCGTCGTTAAGCATAAAAAATTTTCGCGGTGGTCCCATGTCGGAAGGTTTTTTTTCGATGTCGACAAGTTTATTTTTCTCAAGCCGAACCAGAATCGTGTACACCGTTCCGTCTACAACATCTGTAAAGCCAAGTGCATTCAATTGCCGGGTAATTTCGTAACCATAGGTTTGTTTGTGGCTGATAATTTCAAGAACGCAGCCTTCAAGCACGCCTTTTAGCATTGCTGTTAGATTTTCCAATATAGCCACTCCTCTCTAATTTGTATGACTTGTAATAAGTGTTACTTACTACTGGTATATAGTATAACATAGTAGTGGTGTTTGGCAAGACAAAACTAGAAAAACATAAAACTGTCTCTTGCTCAAATTCTGCTAATTGGAACATATTCCCATAATGCTTCACCCATTGACACAACTCAATTTTCCTGTCATAATCTATTCTAATTGCATAAGGTACCTTTAATTCAGTCCAGAGAGGCTGACAAGGACAGCGGATTTTTTTACAATATACAGCGGAGTAGGTGTGTTTTATCCTATGATGGTGTAGTGTATTGTAACGAAAAAGAGGCTAATTGTCAGGTTGAACTGATGATTAGCCTCTTTTTTATGTGCTGTGGTTTTGGGTACCAGGAAATCATAGTTGGGGGAATTAAGATGGAAAAAATAGATTTAGAGTATTCATCACAGGCAGTACCAAAAACAGAGCGAAATAATTTTTGGAAGACATTATCCGTCATGCTTGGATTCACCTTTTTCTCTGCGAGTATGCTAGCTGGAGGGGAGTTAGGTGTTGGTTTATCATTTTCACAGTTTATTATTATCGTGTTAGCAGGAAATATAGCGCTTGGTATGTATACAGGAGCGCTTGCTTATATCGCAGCAAAGACAGGTTTGTCCACACATTTGTTGGCCAAGTATGCGTTTGGCGATAAAGGGTCGTACCTACCATCCTTTCTATTAGGTTTTACCCAGGTTGGTTGGTTTGGTGTAGGGGTTGCAATGTTTGCGGTTCCTGTTGCAAATGCGATGGGGTGGAATGTCTATGCCTTAATTTTTATCTTTGGGATTGCTATAACCATATCGGCAATATACGGAATGAAAGCATTAGTTGTTTTAGGGTTTATTGCCGTCCCAGCTATTGCCATTCTAGGAAGTTATTCTGCATTTGAAGCCACACAAGCACTAGGTGGTATGGAGGCATTATGGAACTATGAAACAACGGAGACATTGACAGTAGCAGCAGCTTTAACGATTTGTGTCGGATCCTTTATTAGTGGAGGGACACTAACACCTGATTTTGCACGGTTTGCGAAGTCATCACGCTCTGCTGTTGTGGCGACAGTAATTGCATTCTTCTTAGGGAACTCCCTGATGTTCTTGTTTGGTGCAGTTGGCGCGATGTCTTATGGATTACCGGATATTTCAGAAGTGATGTTTTTACAAGGATTAATGATCCCTGCGATCATCGTGTTGGGATTGAACATTTGGACGACCAATGATAATGCGCTTTATGCTTCAGGGTTAGGGTTTGCCAATATTACAAGATTTTCTCGCAAAACGTTTGTAGTGATAAATGGTCTTGTCGGTACATTGCTTGCGATGTGGATGTACAACAACTTTGTCGGATTTTTAAACGTCCTAGGTGCTGCAGTTCCATCCATCGGGGCAATTATTATCGCTGATTATTTCTTTGTCAGACGCAGAAAGTATGGTACGTTTGAAAAAATGGTATTTAAAAAAGTAAATTGGATTTCAATTGCTGCATGGGCGATTGGAGTGGTGATTGCTCAGATAGCCCCAGGGATTACGCCACTTAATGCGTTGATTGGAACAGCTGTCGTGTATATCGGATTTATGTATCTGATATCTACTAATAAAAATGAAGAAGATAAGGGAGATCTGAAATGCTTATAAAAAATGCAACATTACGTGGAAAAGAAGGACAATGGCATATAACCATTCAAGATGGCAAGTTTGCTGCGATTACCCAAAAACAAGAGGAAGTGCCGGAAACAAAAGAAGTAATTGATGCAAAAGGGGCGCTCGTTTTACCTCCTTTTGTTGAACCGCATATACATTTAGATACAACTTTAACTGCTGGGGAGCCGGAATGGAATCAGAGCGGTACGTTGTTTGAGGGGATTCAGCGTTGGTCACAGCGCAAAGAGTCGCTAACACAAGAGGATGTAAAAACAAGGGCGAAAACAGCTTTAAAATGGCAAATTGCCCAAGGAATTCAACATGTGCGGACGCATGTTGATGTGACGGACCCTAGCCTAACCGCGCATAAAGCCATGCTGGAAGTGAAAAAAGAGATGGCAGATTTTATTGATATTCAGCTTGTTGCCTTTCCGCAAGAAGGAATTCCTTCTTATCCTAATGGAGCGGAATTGCTAGAAGAAGCATTGAAAATGGGAGCAGATGTGGTCGGGGGTATTCCTCATTTTGAATTCACGAGAGAATATGGCGTTGAGTCGATGAAGACGGCGTTTGACTTGGCAGAGAAATATGATCGTTTAGTCGATATTCACTGTGATGAAATTGATGACGAGCAGTCTCGGTTTGTAGAAGTGGTAGCCAAAGAGGCATATGAACGTGGCATGGGTGCACGGACGACAGCAAGTCATACGACAGCAATGGGCTCTTACAATGATGCCTATACAGCAAAGTTATTCCGTTTGTTGAAGCTCTCAAATATTAACTTTGTGTCCAATCCACTTGTAAACATTCATTTGCAGGGAAGATTTGATTCTTATCCAAAGCGCCGAGGTCTAACGCGCGTAAAAGAATTACAGGAAGCTGGCTTAAACATTTGCTTTGGCCATGATGATATCTTTGATCCATGGTATCCGTTAGGGACAGGGAACATGCTTCAGGTCTTGCAAATGGGGATTCACGCATCGCAATTAATGGGGTATGAACAAATTGTCAACTCTATTGATATGATTACCAAAAATAGTGCGAAGACATTACACATTGAAGACAAATACGGAATTGAAGAAGGCAAGCCAGCGAACTTTATCGTCATGACAGCCGAGAATGAGTATGAAGTCATACGCAAGCAGGCGACAGTAAGATATTCCTTCAGAAATGGAAAATTAATTTCCCAGACGAAGCCAAGCGAAACAGCAATTACTCTGGGAAATGCTACAGAGAGAGTCACATTTGATCGGAATTAGAGAGGAAGGCACATCTTGGTAGAGATGTGTCTTTTTCTTGTACTATTGGACCAAATTAAAAAAGCCATTCCCTACAACAATGTAGAGAACGGACTTCGCTCTTCTATACTCCAGGAAACCATCCTGGTGTATGGATAATAACTTTCCAAAGTGGATCTGGAACTACTAATTCTTCCTGTTTCTCTTTATTAATTTCGGTAATAATTTCATCATCTCTTCCTTCAGCGACTTTTTCTACCCAATCAGGATCGATGATAAGCTCTCTTCCTAATGCGAGAAGCGGGATACCAGTCTCAAATGCTTTCTTGGCATCTTCTGCTGTATAGATAGAACCAACACCAATTAATGGTACACGATTATCGATCGTTTCTAGAAGATAGCTAATTCGCATTTTATTTAAATCTTCTACACCTCTTCTGGCATTGGAGAAAAAGCTCATTAAGGAAACATGTAGATAATCTAATTTTTTCTCTGCTAAAACATCGACGAATTTTAGTGTTTCACCCATCGTAATTCCTGGTGTTTCTGGCTCTTCCGGTGAAAAACGGTAACCTACAATAAATGATTCATCTGCATGTTCTGCCACAACGCTTTGTACTTTATCAATAACAGCGAGTGGGAAAGTCATCCGCTTTTCCAAACTTCCTCCAAACCGGTCTTCACGTCGGTTAGAATACGGAGAAAAGAATTGCTGAATTAAGTAGCCATTAGCTCCGTGAATTTCAACGCCATCATAGCCTGCTTCAATGGCTCTACGTGTCGTTTCACCGAAAGCTTCAATAATTTCTTCTATTTCTGCTTCTTTTAAGGGACGCGGTTTTACAGCTTCGCTATTTGCTGGGATGTCACTAGCACTTACAACGTCTCCATCTGGAACAAGAGAGGGTGGACACATTTTTCCTCCATGGAAAATTTGTAATATGGCCTTGGCGCCCTCGTCTTGAATTCCTTTTGCCAGTTTACTTAAACTCGGGACCATGTTATCTTCAACTGCCGAAAATTGATTGGGAAATCCCTTTCCATTAGGTGTTACATAAGTTGTTGCAGTAATGACCATGCCTACGTCTTTAGAACGGCGAGCATAATAACTTATCTCTTCATCACTTACCGTTCCATCTGGGTTGGATGAGTAATGTGTCATCGGCGCCATTACCAAACGATTCTTTAATTCAACTCCATTTTTAAATGTTAATGGGGAAAACATATCGTGATTATTTGTGTTCATGCTGTACTCCTCCTTGTTAAGATATAGTAGTAAATGGAGGGGGATTTGTATAGGATTTTGCTTGAACATAAAGAATAGGTGCTAAATCTAAAGAAAGTACAATGAAAATGTTTTATGGTATTAAAGTTTAAATTAGAAATGTTTGTAAGGATAAAAGAAGGAGTGTGCATATGCCAAATTTAAACAACCATGTCATTCTTGTAACTGGGGCTAATCGAGGACAGGGGGAGGCAATTGCTCAGCACCTTGCTTCCTTGGGCGCAATAGTAGGAGTTGCTGCTCGAAACTATGAGGATGCTCAAGAAGTGGCTGGTAAGATTGGAGAAGAACATGCTTTTCCAATTCAGTTAGATGTTCAAAAGAGGTAGAGTGGAAATCTGCAGTAGATAAGATATTAAATAAATTCGGTAAGCTTGATGTGTTAGTCAATAATGCTGGGGCTCTTAAACGTAAACCATTTAAAGAAACAACACTGGATGATTATCAACAGTTGATTAATGTCAATCAGCTCGGCGTTTTTATGGGTATGCAAGCCGTTATTCCGCAAATGGAGAAACAGCAAAAAGGCTCTATTATCAACAACGTATCTATTTCTGCATTTGCTCCAATCAGTAAATCCTCTGCTTATGTTGCGAAAAAATCCTCTGTGGTGGCAATGTCAAAAGCTGCAGCAATAGAATTAGGTCCAGCAGGGATTCGAGTGAATATGGTCCATCCAGGTGGAGTCAAAACCGATATGGTCACCGAAAGTGAAACTGTTCCCGCTTATTATGATTCAGTACCGCTCAAGCGTATTGGACAACCAGTCGAAATTGCTAAGGTTATAGCATTTCTGGCGTCTGATGAAAGCTCTTATTGTACGGGTACAGAGATTGTTGTTGATGGTGGAATGACACTTGGGACTGCGGATGAGTGAATAAAATTATCTAGTAGTTAGATTAATGTTGTGACTTCGTTCATTAAACGGTGTAATTATTATCTCTTTTTACGATTCGAGTTTATCTATGATAGTATATGAGTCGCTAGTACTGATGATGATTTTACGCGTTGTTGTGGTTGTCTGCTAACTATAAAAAATAACCACCCATTGCGAACAAGCAATTGTTGTGGTTATTTTCACAGTAACTATGAACCCGACCCTAAGGATGTTGAACTAACCTTCAGTTTTACAGCACTTTCATCATATAATAATATAACCTATTCTATATAATCAAGGACTCCATTCGTGATACCCTCAGCAATACTTTCTTGATACGCTTCTGTTTGGACAATAGATAAATCAGTGAAATTTGTTATAAAACCTAACTCTAGTAATGCAGAAGGAGCTTCTGTATCTCTTAAAACTTTAAAATCGGCCTGTCTAACTCCACGGTCATGAAGCGTGACACTCGAAATCATTGCTTCTTGAATGGATTGCCCTAAATCTCTATCCAAATTGTCTCGAATATACGTAGTAATTCCGTTAGCAGAATGATTTATTGCTGCATTATAATGAATACTGATAAAGACATGAGTATTATAGCTGTTGCTTATTCTTACGCGATCCTCTAATGATATGAAATTATCATTTGCTCTCGTAGTTATTACTGTAGCACCGTGATTTTGGAGCTGCTCTACCACTTTTAAAGAAGTGGAAAAAACAAGTTCTTTTTCTTGTATATTATTGATACCAATCGCACCAGGGTCTTTTCCTCCATGACCTGGATCAATGATAATATTATACCCTTCTAGATCAGTAGATTGGTTTAGTGTAGGATTTGGTGATGAGGGGGAGTTCGAACTTTTCGCTATTAACAGGTATTTAGCAACCCAAACTTCTTTACCTGCATAATAAGTTTGTACCCAACCATACTGTTCATCAAAAGCTACCAATTGGTCTCCTTTTTCTAACTGGCCTACAATTTCACCGTCAATAGAAGGTATAGAGCGAACATTAATTACCGTATTATTTACTTCAAAGGTTTCTAAACTACTAGCTTGTGCACTTGATAACTGCAAAGATGGTAACAGAAAAGAAAATAGAGTGACGGCTAACCCAACAACAAAGATAATAGAACGATTCCTCATAACACCACTCCTTAAAAGTATTTTGTAATAACAAAGATTACCATAAAAATAATGTAAATAAATGTATTTTTTTGAAATTAATAATATGTCATTAATATATTTACAGAAAAAGGAATTTTTCTAGTTTAAAAGAATTAATAAACATAATAATAAAACACAAAAACTAGAAAAATAGATGATTATGTAAACGTATGGTAAAAAAATAATTATTGTTAATAATTTCCAGTCAAATTTGTTGCGGATATACACAATTGTTAGTAATATTCGATTTATGGAAGGTAAAGAATTAGACCGAGTGTTTTATGCATTATCAGACTCAAAACGCAGAAGCATTATAGAAATGCTTTCAGAAAAGGAGATGACAGTCTCGCAAATAGCCAATTCATTCAGCATATCTTTAGTAGGTGTATCCAAACATATAAAAGTACTAGAGCATGCTGGATTAATAGAAGTTCTAAGAATAGGGAGGGTGAAACAATGTCGTTTAAATGGACCGAAGTTTAAACGCTCACTTAAGTGGATGAATACATATGGAACTGTATGGAGAGCGAGCGAGAAAAGACTCGAATTGGAGTTACAAAAGTCAAAGAAAAAGGAGTGATATAGATGTTTTTATCTATTAAAGAGGCTGCAGAAGAAGTATCCATTCCTCCATCCACCATTCGATATTATGATTCCCAAGGTTTACTACCTTCTATTAAAAGAGATAAAAATGGAAGTCGACAATTTGAAGAAAGTGACCTATTCTGGTTAGAAATGATAGGCAGTATGCGTGATACAGGTATGTCAATCAACAAACTACGGAAAGTAGCACAATTACGCACGAGGGGAACATCGACGGTAGAAGAAAGAAAAAAGCTATTTAAAGAACATAAAGAAAAATTACTAAAAGAAAGAGAAAATATAGATTATGCACTTCATAAATTATCTAGAAAAATGGAACTTTTAGAGCAAATGTAATTATAATGGTAAGTCTATTTAATTATAATATCCAAGATAAACCAATACTTAACCAAATGGTTAAGTATTGGTTTTTTACCATGGTATAAAAATTAATTTCAAAAGATTACGCAAAGAAAAAAGACTTTTAATTATTTTTTCTATATTCAGATAAATATAGAAAGAAAAACCTTAAATTATCGTTAGGTCGATACAAACATAAAATTTCCATTATAATCCAATTCTATATATAGACAGAACCAGTTCAAAAATCGTATTGACTTAAAGTTAAGTTGAACCTCTAGAATATGCCTTGTATCGCAAAAAAAGTCGAAGGGAGGAGCATTTTGTATTTGGGCCATTGGTTTTTTTGTCCCTTCTCAACCTTGATTCATAAAGAAGAATAATAGTGATAGAAAGCAGGTTTGACATGTACAGAAAGATAGATTCTTTAGGAAGAATTGTACTTCCAAGAGAAATACTTAATATTCTTCATATTAATTCTACCGAGAAAGTGAATTTGTCTTTAGAAGAAGATCATATTGTTCTAAGAAAAAATAATGGAAATCTACAGTGTATGATAACTGGTGAAATATCTGACGATAATATCATTCTTGGTGACGGAGAGGTGGTGTTATCCAAAAAAGCAGCTCTGAGCTTAGTTTCCGAGCTAGAAAACATTGTTAGAAAATAAAAAAGAATTTCTTTTATTCAAGGTTGGGGCAAGTAGATTAGTTCATTGTTTAGTTCTGTATTCCATTTTTAATAGCAATAATTCTCTTTTTACAACATGAATAATCAGATTATTTTTTATCTTTTACTAAATTTGGAAGAAAGATCATATAGCAGTTTGATTTAATTATTAATTATTATTTAGGAGGATTCATATTGAGAAAAAAAATAGATTACAAGAAGAAACTAAATAGAAAGAATATGCAGTCAAGAAACCAAAAAAAGATGATATTTGCAACAACATCTGCTCTAGTACTGTCTGGGACTTTACCAGCTTATAGTATTAATGCAAATCCTTTAGTCGATCCAGAAGCGCCTGTATCGGACGAGGTATCTTTGTTTGCATTAGCTGATATAAGTATCTTACAAAATGCTTCCCTTGTTTCCAATAACGGGGAACAACAAATCAAAAATGAAGCAGGAAATTATGACATAGATTTAACTTTTACTGGTACTGGTGTTGCAGATTTAAGTCTTGCTGATGATAAGGTAGTTGTATTTACATTGCCAGAAGAATTAGAAGGTACAGTAGTTGGTGATAGCACTGTGACAATTAATGCTCAGTTAACTGCAATTACTCCAGGTGATGTACCTGGTGTGAGTCCATTAGTTAGTGCTCTAGGTACTGCTGTAGAAGCACTCTCAAATATTCCGGTACCTGGTTTGGATTTAGATCCATTAAATACAGCATTTGAAGCAGTGAATAGTACGCAAGATTTGGGTTCTTATGAAACAACAGTGGATGGAATTGTATCTGAAGATGGAAAGTCCATCACAGTTGATTTCTCTGAGGGATTAGGCGAATTTACTAGATCAGCATTTTCCGGCCTCTTTGACCCATTAAGAGATGCAGTGAATGAAGTTGAATATACTGGTTCTATACCAGGGGTGGGTGCGGCAATTGAAGCTGTACAAAATGCAGCTAACCCTTTATTTGACCTAGTTGATGAAATTGCTAATGGATCTAGTGATGTACTTACAAATGCTTTAGATGCAGGGTTATTAGGAGAAACCAGTTTTCAGTTAGAAACGGAAATTTCCGACCCAGGTGTTAGTGAAGCTACTGTTAGCGCAGGTGCAGTCAATGACCCAGTAATTGGTGCAGATATACTTAGTCAAATAAGAGACGAAGGAACGGAAACAACATTATTATTTGAGGATGATAGTGATGCCGACGCCGATGCGGATGCGGATGCGGATGCCGACGCTGACGCGGATGCTGACGCCGATGCAGATGCAGATGCTGACGCCGATGCAGATGCTGACGCCGATGCTGACGCGGATGCAGATGCAGATGCTGACGCCGATGCTGACGCGGATGCCGACGCCGACGCCGATGCTGACGCGGATGCAGATGCAGATGCTGACGCGGATGCTGACGCCGACGCCGACGCCGATGCAGATGCCGATGCGGATGCTGACGCGGATGCCGACGCCGATGCAGATGCTGACGCGGATGCAGATGCGGATGCAGATGCCGATGCGGATGCGGATGCTGACGCGGATGCCGATGCTGACGCGGATGCCGACGCCGATTTAGATCACCTAATTATTGATCGTATCGATCCAATTTATAATGGAGCAACAAGCATCACCGGTGAAGGGAATGCAGGATCTATGGTTTATGCAGTAGTGAATGGTGAAGTGATTGGTTATGCTTTTGTATCGAATAATGGTGAGTTTACGATTGGTCTAGATGAATCAGTAACTTCAGGAGATGTTGTCGAATTGTATCAAGTGGATGAGAACGGAAATAAAGGAGAATCAACGTTTAAACAAGTGGTAAGTACAAATAATTCACCTAATCCAAATACTGGTTCCAATAACACAGACTCTAATAACAATTCAAACACAAACAATGACCAGACGTTACCAGATACAGCAGCTGGAGTTGGTACATTAGGAGCAATCGGATTGGGATCGATTCTTGCTGGAGCATTAGCAAGGTTAGCAGGGTTCTTCCGCCGTAAATAATAAGTAATGACAAAGAAGTTGGGACATAACAAAAAGTATTGCTATAAACATTGAATAAAGAATTGTAAGAAATATATGTAACTCCTGCAGTAGGAAGGCTTAGGTGAGCCTACCAGGATTGCTTGCAAAACGGAGGCTCGCCAGCTAACTGCTGAAAACGGGGGGATATTTCTCAAGCTGTCTTTCAAATATTTATCTTTTGACTATAACTTTTTGTCCCAACTTCTTTACAAAATACATGGTGAAGGGAGTTTATAGGTTGACAACTTCAAGTGCGCCGATGGATGTAAAAAATAGTTACATGGAAAAAATGTATGAAAAAATAAGTCAAAGTAGTATTTTTCAAGACCGTCAAAAGGACACAAAAACAACACTTTTTCTATCTGTAGGTTCGAAAAATAGTCGTGCAATTGTATTTGTTTCCACTCAAAGAAACTTCGATCAAGCATGGGCTGATTTATCTCAACAATTTAGTCATTTTTCCTCTACATTTGATAAGAAGATTAAAAGTTTGAAGATAGATTGGATGGAAGAAGAAACAACACATTCAGTTGCACAATTTATAAATCTAATCACGAAGACAAAGAAGAACTACTATAGAAAAGGTATTATTCTCGGTAACGACTACAACTATGCTTTCTTAGAACAAGAAGTAAATGGTAATGCTTTTATTCAGAAAGGTGAAAAAAACAATCGCGGGTATTTAAACGCAAAAAATATTAACCATTATATTAAGAACCACCGTCCGAATCAGTCCATGGTGGATTTTACGAAAGTCCATGTAATTAAATCATTTTCAACAAGCGGGTTTTATTATAGCGAAGGAAACTTCTACACGTTAAAAAATAATGAACTAGATAACGGCCGCAGAGATACGCCATTGAATAATGATGAATTGAAGTACTTAATTACTTCAGGAGCTAATTTCTTAATCGACAATAATAGAAGTGACGGCAAATTTAATTATGGATATTTTTCTTGCTTTGATAAGCCTATTAAATTTTATAATATGCTAAGACATGCAAGTACACTGTATTCTATGATTGAAGTTTATGAACTTTTTCCGAGTAATGATTTACAAAAAGCTATTGAGAAAGGAATTGATTTTCTTTTAACTCAAGGTATCCAGACGTACAACCATAATGAGAAGTCTTATGTAATAGATCAGACTAGTAAAGGTTCTCATGAATATAAATTAGGTGCGAATGCTACAGCCCTCCTGGCATTAACAAAGTACATGAGTGTGTTTAATAATTCGGTCCATTTAGAGAATGCTCGACGTTTAGCTAGGGGTATTTTATATATGCAGTTGGAAGATGGTGCATTTACGCATGTTCTGTTCCCTTCTTTGGAAACAAAAGAAGATTTTCGTATTGTATATTACGACGGCGAAGCAGCATTTGCACTTATGAGACTGTATCAATTAGACAACCAAGATATATGGATTCATGCAGTAGAGAAAGCAATGGACTATTTTATTGAGAATAAATATTGGAAACATCATGATCATTGGTTGGGCTACTGTGTCAATGAACTAACAACATATCGTCCTCTACGTAAGTATTATGAGTTTGGAATCTTGAACATCAAAAACAAACTCGATTTTATCTATCATCGTCAAACAACTTATCCAACATTTTTAGAGTTACTACTTTCTGTATATAGTCTTGTAGAAAAAATGAGAACCGAAGATTGTGAAGAATTACTGGATGGTTTCGATCAATATTTTCTTCATGAAACTATACAGAAGCGTGCTGAATACCAACGAAACGGTTTTTTCTATCCAGAGCTATCTATGTATTTTAAGAACCCTGCCCGAATAAATGGTAGTTTCTTTATCCGACATCATTCTTTTCGATCTAGAATTGACGATGTAGAACACTATTTATCGGGATATTGTCGATATTATAAATTATTAAATCAACAACTAGAAACAAACGCAAAAAAACTATAACGCAGAAAAGGTGATTAGATGCGACATATAGGGAATTGGTTGTTGTTAGTAGGAATAATTTGTATTTTTATATATGGTTATCAAATAAGTTCTTTGGAACAAAAACAGGATACTGCTCTAGTTGAAGCTACTCAGAAAATTGAACACGAAGATAAACCAAAGAAAGTAATGGAAGCTGACAGCTCTTCCCCTCATGATAACTTCTTCGTGAACGCAGGGGAGGCATTTGCGACATTAGAAATCCCTAAATTAGATAAAGAACTTCCGGTAGTGGGTGGTACTGATCCGGATTCACTTGATAGAGGTGTTGGGCATTTATCGAATTCTGTTTTTCCTGGACAAGGGGAACAAATTTTATTATCTGGACATCGAGATACTGTTTTCCGTGACTTTGGTGAATTGGAAATAGGAGATCAATTTGTTGTAAATATGCCCTATGGAACCTTTATCTATGAAATAAGAGAAACAGAGATTGTGCCTGAAGATGATACTTCGGTTATTAGGGATATGGGAGAAGAGGTTCTTGTTGTAACTACGTGTTATCCTTTTCACTATATTGGTGGTGCACCAGAAAGATTTGTTACGTATGCATATCCGGTAGAAAATAATTAATCTTTTTCACAGTTTCTATTCAAAAATATAATATGCAAAGGAGGCCATAACATGGAGAAGATAAAACAAATTCCTAAGATTGAATATGTATTAGAAGGTGGAATTAGTCCCTTTGCCACACGTGTCCAAACTTCCACAATTGAATGGGCGATAGAACGCAACATATTAAATGAGCCATCTCTTTTAAAAAGTTATGAAATCCAAAAGTTAGGCTACTTAGCATGCCGAGCGCAACCATATGATAAGTTCTCCGATATAATGTTGACTTCAGAGTATCTTCTGTTGCTATGTATGTTAGATGACTACAGTGAGGAAGTATCGAACCCGGATGATTTTAGTGATTATTCTGGTAAGATTCTAAATATATTAAGAGGTATGAACCCCCCTATAAAAGGAGACGATTTTCTAAAAGGGTGGGAAGATTGGTGGGGACGTGTGAGAGCAGGCACCCCTAAGGAATGGCAAATTCGTATTATCGATAGTATATCTAAATGTTTTAAAGCAATTATGTGGGAGATTAACAATCGCATTCGTAATATTATTCCTAATGTCCATGAGTATGTGCTGAATCGTCAACATAGTGGGAGTGTGTTTGTTTGTTTTGATCTAGTAGAAAGGGGAGGAATGAGATATTGCGCAAATAAGTTTCGTGATGAGGTGTTTGTAGACTTAGTAAATACTGCAAGTAAAATAGCGAACTGGACAAATGATATATTATCTTTAGAGAAAGAATTAAAGAATGGGGAAAGCCAAAATTTAGTGATAAGCGTTCATAGGCAGAACAAGACTTCCATATCTGATTCACTAGAACATGTATTGCAAATGTTAGATATTGAACTATATAAATATAATAAATTGAAAAATAGGCTTCTAACAACAAATTCTTCATATAAAGAAATAGTGGAGAAATATATAGTAGGAATGGAAGCGGCTGTTCGTGGACAGTATGAATGGGGATTAAGGACGGGCCGATTTTAACAAAAAATTACCCAAATACTTAATAGATTTTTGCAATTATATATTTCATAAATAGTGAAGAACCTGGAGGTTTACAATGGGAATATCAGGAATTGGAACTTCTACAGGAAAAATTATTCTAATGGGGGAACACTCAGCAGTGTATGGAGAACCTTCATTAGTTATGCCATTTCCACATGTGAATTGTACGGTGGAGATTAAAAAGAATAATAGAGATACAAACTGGATAGAATGTGCTCACTTCAAAGGAGCTATTGCAGATCTACCAACTCAATTTGCCAGTATTGCATATTTGATTCATTTATTTATTAATAAATTTGGATTATTCCATTCTATAGATTTAATTATACGTAGTGATATACCTTTAGAAAGAGGTATGGGATCAAGTGCGGGCGTGGGAACTGCAATAACAAGAGCATTTTATGATTATATGGATATACCACTTAAGCGGGAAGCGTTATTAAATTATGTGAATCAATCAGAAAAAATAGCACATGGGAATCCAAGCGGTATGGATGCATTTGCGACGAGTAGTAATAAATTAGTTTGCTTTGAAAATAGGAAGTTTTCCACTTACCTTCCATTGAAAATGGACAGTGTTCTAATTGTTGCTGAAAGTGGAATTAAAGGAAATACGCGTACTGCAATTAAGAAAGTGAAATACTTGGTTGACCATGATAAGACATCAACGGAAGAAAAGATTAAACAATTAGGTAATTTCACTAGACGTGCAAAAGAATCTTTAATAGAAAATGATCCTATAAATCTCGGACATTATTTTAATAGAGCACATACCGTTTTAAAAGATTTATCCATAAGCCTTCCTTTTATCGATGATATAATTGGCGCCGCGTTAAACTCTGGGGCGTTGGGAGCTAAATTGACTGGTAGTGGCTTGGGAGGAAGTATCATTGCCCTAGCTAAATCTAAGAACGATGCGGAGAAAGTAAGTAATCAGTTACTAGAAAAAGGTGTACGGAAGGTATGGCAGCAACCACTGGATTTGTAAAACGCATTTGAGTAAGAGCTAGAATCTAAACTATTAGTAACTTTTATTCCTTACACTCTTAAGTCTTGCTTAACCGCCTTATAGTTGGTTTAAGGCGGTTAAGTTTTAATTATTTCCTTTATTATTAAATTATATTAAATATGCCTTTATAGTGATATAAAACCTGTCAACTATTCTTCATCTTCTGCTTTGTTAAATATGATTTCCGGAATCATCTCAAAGCCTTCGATCACGGTATTTTCTTCAACTTCGATCATCAGGCAAAGTTTGCCGTCGAGATGCATTTGACGAACATAGCGCAGGTCCTGAGGACACACAGAAATATCCGCTACTTTTGTTTTGATTTTTATCGACTTAGAAGTATACTTTGGAACGATACTGGTTGCTTTCAGCTCATATTTTTCATCGTCAATCACCTTTTTAAAAGCGGATTCCACTTTTTCCGGATCGACATCCTGAACCCCGCTACTTGTTAGAACCTTTTCCACGTCTCGATAATCCAGTTTTGGCGCATCGGGTTCTTCATTTTCTTCCACAACTCGGTGGATTTCATCGTATACATTGGCAAGTGTCGATGTATTTATCTGGTCGCCGGCCACATCTTTCACAATTTCCTCAAATACAATCTTGTCGTCTTCGGCTGTCATGGCTTCTTCGGCATTCAATACTTCCTCGATGAAATGATAATCGAGCTCGTATGGCTTGCTTGCAGAGTATAGGACACGATTTACGTTTGCGGCACTATCCGTAAAGCTTGGGAATAGAAATCCGCCGACGGGTGCTTTCAAATTGATGACAGGGTCTACGACAAAGTGATATTTGAATTCCTTCTCCACATAGTCAAACAGAAGCTCTTTTTTAGGGTCGAGCGTCTTGTTGATACTACATAAGATAAAGGGATTGGAATAGACCATATCCCGGCTACTTTCTTCGGTTTCCGCATTGCTTCGCTTGGAAGGCTTTAAATATTCGCCATGTATAAATGTAACGACAATGTCCATTTCATATTGTTTATCTTTCAGCATTTTTTCTACGAGCTGGAGCATCTGCGCTTTCCATTCTTCCGTATCATTGGTTAGCAATCCTTGATGAAGGATTAGCTGGCTGCTGTCTTCTACATCCTGCTGAAATTTTAGTTCGAATAACTTCTGATCTAGCTGGCCAGTCAGTACTTTTTTGAAATTCGTTAAGAAAAGTTCTTGCTGTTCCTGTTCAAGCATTTCAAACGGTGTGCTTTGATGGTGATAAATTTCACTAGATTCTTTCATTATATAAACATTAAAAATATCTTTAATCTTTAATAGATCATTATTAATCTTAAATTGCTTCTTGATGTCTGCTATATCTTTTTTATTCAAAATGGATTCTCCCTTAATTCATTATCTAAGCCATGAATAAATTAACTCACATCCACTTATTTTAACATAAAAAGAGGGGGTAATGGATAATTCAACCTTAATAGAAAGCTCTGTTAAACGTCTTAATTTTGGGAGATATTTTATAGTAAAGGCGATTCCTATAACTTAGAAGGAATATTTGAAAAGCGTTCCAACAAAAATTAAGATCCATGAGAGTATGTTTATACTTCCACGGACCTTGCGTGAATACTAATGAAAAAATATTATTGAGGAGGCTCTAATTCAAGAATACTTGGCAATCTATTATCATGCTGTTTTAGCATGGAGTATCCAATTCCAGCTATCCCAATCATAAAACCAACAGCTTCAACTCCACGAGATACACCTTTCTCAAAAGGATTTTGATGAAAGTATGCCTCTTGAACTTTTAATTGTTCTACTAAGAAATCCTGAACATTTTTCTCTTTAAAGGTTTGAAGTATATTTATATTTCCTGCATCTCCATGGCATTGACATCTTGTGTGACCAAATCCATTTTCAAGAGTCGATTCAATACCAAATTTTATACTGTTTGTTATATGTTCATTATCAATTCCATACTGTCTTAACCTATTTCTCGCCATAATTATACCAGGAGCACCATGACACCAATTAAAAGGTATATTATCTTTCTCAAATGATGCAAACCAATTTTTAGATGTTGGTTCATACAGGCTATCTTCAAATTCCAAAATTTTGTAAATGGTGTCTTCAATGGATGTATTATTAATATAGTAATTATATTTTGCTAGGGCTGTAGCTACACCACTGGAACCGTGCGCAAACCCTGTATAAAAACGGTTTGTTTGCGAATCTTTCCACCCTATACCATTTTTTAAGGTGATTTTAGAATCCATAATGAATTGAATGGATACTTCAGCTTCTTTTAAAAACAAATCGTCCTTTAAATCTTCGTACAAAGAGAGAAGTACCATTGCTATTCCAGCGTGACCATCTAGTATATCTACACTTTTTATATTTTTTCTACCACTTCTTAATAAAGGTAACATTCTATAGATTTCATTTATCCATTCTTTCTTATTTTGGTTCTTAGCTGCGTGCTGTAGAAAATACATGTATCCAGCTAATCCTGTGAAAGCACCGCACTCAAATCCTGTTGTTAACTTAATTTTTTCCATATGTGTAATACTTTTTTTTATAGTATTTACAATCTCCATGGTAACTTTGGAAAATATATCTCTGTTGTCGTATTTATCTAAATAACTGGTGAAAATACCTATACCTGATAATCCGTTATAAAAGTCAAGATTAACAGGGGAAACACTCCAAGATACCTGGTTAGTTCCTTGAATAAGCGTACTTATCCATGTGACATCATTCTCGTCCCCTTTAATTCTTTTATCATATAAATGTTCTCCCGCTTTTTTAGCTAAAGCTAAAGGATTAGGTGTTTTTCTATTTATATTATTTATGTTCATCTCCGATATGAGTCTTTCTTCTTTATGATGCTCTGCATTGTGACTTGCAAGTAATGACATTCTAATTATATTATTTTGTTGCTTTAAGTCCTCTTCTGAAAATAAATTTAAAGTTTTTATAGCTCTTTCATATGCGGATTCATTATAATAATTTTTAATGTGCAGCCCTTGGCTTGACTTTAGATCTTTAAGAGCAGGAACAGAAAAGAAATAAGGAATATCTGTATTAATTAACTGCTTTATTTCAGATGTTATTACTTCTTTATTTAAATTGGTTGCATTACTACTGATTAATCTTGTTAGAAGCAATTCTCTATCAACGGAGTCTCGTAAAAAATCTGGGTGAAAGCTTTTATGAAGAGCAGATGCATAATACGTTGTCGGTTTTAATATAGAACGAGTTTCAACGTGTTTAAATTCATTTAACAAATTAATGAACGAATTTTTATTTTGTTGAATGATTTTATAAGTCATATTAAATCCTTGTAAAATTGTATCTAGATAATCAAGTTGAGTAGTTTCAAATTCATTTAAGTTAGGCGCATTATTATCCTTTGGTAGCTCCATTAATTCTCTTTTAATTAACGCATCATCTCTTAATGGGTTTTTTATTACACGCACATTAACTTTTGCATTCGAGTTTTCACCTCTCATACCTGAAAGGTCCATAACTTCTTGCTTGTCATTTCCAAAATATATGTCAAAAGGTAGCAACCCTGTAGACTGTACCGAACGACTAATGAAATACATTGCTTTACTATGTGCAGTTTTATTTTCTTCAACTGACAAGTTTTTATTATGCATAAGCGTTTCTAAATCAACTAACATTGGATAAATACCATGTGCAATTATATTCTCACTATGAAAATCGACTGCTCCTAGACTATACAATAAGCAAAGCACGCCACCTAGATTATAATAATAATTATTAACATCTTCTGCGTTACTACATGGTAGGTATTCAATATATTCCGACCAACCGTAACTTTTCATATTCATAATTTCTTGTGTCCTCAAGCTTAATGACGGGCAGGAAGCGTTTATCCATTCTATGAGATTTTGATATTTTTCATCAATGCTATGGGACCTGGGCTTGTACATTAATTTTTTTCCGTCTTTGAATGTAACTGAAGCATTAAAATTACCGTTATTGTGAGGGTCTCCTAGTCCGATGTTAATTTCTTGAATCTGATCATAATCATTTGAATATATAAATTGATCTTTTTTTAATCTAGTATTAAACAATGTTACTGAATTTATCCAATCAATAGTTCTTTGACAAAGCATTCGCAATAATACAGGATATTCCTCAAATAATTGTTCTAAGTATGATGGAGATGTTAAAAGTTCGTTGTTATAGTATGTATATCTTTCTTCAGATGTATTACCAATTAGTTGCCCTTGTTCTTTAGAGACATTTAATTCAAGTACTAAAGTCTGGTAAGCTACTTCTAATAGAATTTTCTTTAGATAATTTATGGATGTGTTACGTACTATATCGTTAAATGGTTGATCTTTATTCTCTAAGTATTCTAATGCTATACTGACAAATTTACATAATAAAGAATCGAATTGAACAGATTCATTTCTATATGAAAATGTATTGTAATCGTATGTATGACAAGCTAGCTTTTTATAAATGGTCAACCAATTGTTGTCAAAGAAGGATTGCTTTGTTTGAACAGTAGGTGCTAGTGAAGAATTAATTAAAGTAGACAAATTATCTGAAGTAAGAAAGCTTTTTGTTCTTTCAAGAAATTGTTGTTCCCCCTCGTGTAATTCTACTAAATAGTTTAATTTCTTTTTATATAACTTATGATTTTCTTTATTTTCTTCTAGTATACGCTCATCATAATAGGCAGATTTATTCATCCTGTTCCCCTCCTTTAATTAAATCCACTGATAAAAGCCAAAGTGACTTTTATCAGTGGTCAAAAATTTAGCCAACATTACAATTAACTTGACATTCTTTGGTAATGGTACAGAACCACCCTTGATTCCCACCTAATCTACTTAACCAACATAAGTCTATTGGTAAAGTAATATCTTGTGTTTCTGCGGAGCCCCCTGAAAGCTTGTACATTTCCTCATCACTAATCTCGCTAAAGATATCCCCTGAAGGATGAGAAGTATGCACATCTCTAGCTAACGGATCTTTCCACGCCTTTACTTTTTCTTTCATTTGAACCACTCCCTGTTATATTATTTAGAAAATTACAATTAGTATAGTACATATAATTTACAATTTTGTCAATAATTTCATTATATTAAAAAATTTGACAATTATAAAATATTATGACATATTGTATTTGAATAATTTAGAAGGGAGGTTTATCGATGGACATAATTAAGAACTCATCAAAAAGAATTGAGATTAATACATCATTTGAAAATCATCCAGCAGGGGAAATTTCGGAAGAGGAATTATTAGCAATCTCTGGTGGACAAGTTGAGCAAAACTCTCTGTCTCCGCTTACTCCTTCAAGTGGATCTTGTGTTGCAATTTCTTTAGCATTCTGCCCAACATCAGCATGTACAAGTGATTGTACGGAGTGGTAAAAACAAGTTGCCTTAACTTAAAAGCCCATCAATTTAAAATTGATGGGCTTTCCAGGAGGTTTTAAAATGTCTATTACAATAAATGACTTTGAAAAAGCATTTTATAGTTTTGAGGATAAACAATCTCAACCTGAATGGTTAGAAGTTCTCAAAGATATTACAAAATTAAAATATCATGGTGAATATAATATTAAAATACCCAATCAAGACAGTTTTATATGTACTAATTTCTATAAACCCTTTATAAAATATGCAGTTATTCAAATAGATAAATATTTAGAAGAACAAATATACATAGAACGTTTTATTAATACTCATAAATTTAAAGCTAATTTTATTAATGAATTAATGATTGGATTAAGTATCCTTGGAAACA
The DNA here is from genome assembly GCF_000340475.1 of Oceanobacillus kimchii X50. Classification (NCBI taxonomy): domain Bacteria; kingdom Bacillati; phylum Bacillota; class Bacilli; order Caryophanales; family Bacillaceae; genus Oceanobacillus; species Oceanobacillus kimchii. The sequence goes on along the minus strand of NZ_CM001792.1, from coordinate 3,543,717 downwards.
AAACTTTAATTACTGAACTACATGTAGCGGTGGAAGAAGGTTTAATTAAAGGGGAAGATTCAAGAGAAAGGTTTTTTTACTTCAACAAGCATTATATAGACGACTATAATATATTCTTATCGATATTAGAATTATATCCAATGTTAGCGAGGGTGTTGACAGAGAAAGTTATAACCGTAGTCAAAGATACGTTACAGGTCATAAGTAGGTACATGGAAGATTATGATGAAATAAATGAAAAATTTAATTTAAACCGAGCTCAATTACTATATATAGAAGGCGGACAAGGAGATTCACATAATAAGGGACAAAGTGTAAAAACTTTTACATTTGAAACCTCTAAATTAGTATACAAACCAAAGTCTCTTGAGATAGATTATCAGTTTGACAGGTTCATCAATTGGCTAAATTCTCAAGAAATTAAATGCGAGCTTAAAACAGCTACTACAGTGAGTAAAAATGAGTATGGATGGCAAGAATTTGTTACATATGAAGAGTGTACAGAAAAACCTCAAGTTCAAAATTTTTATTATAGACAAGGTGTTTTATTAGCTGTTTTGTATATATTTAAAGGTGTAGATTTCCATTCTGAGAACATAATGGCTTCTGGAGAGTATCCTATACTTATTGATACAGAAACACTATTTAGCAATATTGAGGTATTCAAGGAGAATCTAGACCTTGATCCTATTTCCCTCGAGGTTCAAGATAGTGTTTTATTAAGCTCGATGTTACCTTCATTCAGTGACTGGGATCAAATTTACGATTTTGACTTAAGTGCTTTAGGTGCAAGAGGTGGACAACCTTCTAATAAAATGATTTCTTATGATATTAAAAATAGAGCCCAAGAAAATATGAAGTTAGTAAAACGAAATGCAGTTACTACAGAGAAACAGAATAATCCCAAACTCAATGGTAAATTTTGTTATAGTGAAAATTATAGTAACTTCATTTTGGATGGTTTCGAAGATACTTATAAAGTTTTTCTTTATAAGAAGCAAGAATTATTAAGACAAGGAGGCGTACTTAATTACTTTAAAGATGTTGTTATAAGACATATTATTCGACCTACTGGTGTTTACTCTAGGTTTTTAGATGCCTCTTCTCATCCCAAGTACTTAAGTGATACTAAGCAGCGTGAACGTTTGTTTGAGTTTTTAAGTACTGCTGGAGAAACAATGGAAGGAGCAAATGTCTATATCCCTTCTGAAATAAACGATTTACTTCAAAATGATGTACCTTTTTTTTACTTCAAAGCAGATGACACAAAGTTAATAGATTCTAACTATAAATTAATTAATGGAGCTTTTAAAATATCTGCGCTTGAACGGTCAAAGAATGTAATTATGAGAATTTCTTTAATAGATTTGAAGAGACAGTTGAGATACATTAAGTTATCCTTGAACACTCTAAATTCCATTAAAACAAAACAAGCCATAAATCTAGGATATAACTCAAAACAAAACGTAAGTGATCTAAAAAGCGAGATAAAGAATATTGCGGATTCCATCCTCAATAGAGCAATCCTGCATAATGAGCGCCCGTTTTGGATAACGAATAAGCTTAATGAATCGTCTATTACCTTTTCTACCTTGCAATTAGAATTGTATGACGGATTAACAGGTCTAAGTATCTTTTACGCTGAAGCTGGCAGAGTCTTAAATAATAAGAAATATACCGATATATCCCAAAAGATACTATCTCTTATTCAGGATAGTGAACAAACATATATGGCAAATACTACTTCAATTTCAGCTTACAATGGAGTAGGAATATTTGTTTATTTATATACTTATCTCGGAAAGTTATGGGGAAATAGAGAACTTCTAAAGAGAGCAGAAGCTGTAACAATAGAAATTTGTAATCAATTCATACAAGAAAAACAACCACTTAAAAGTGATTTTATTAGTGGATTAGCAGGTTTATTAAAAGTAGTTATTAATTTATATGATAATTACCCTACTAATGGGGTGAAAATATGTTTAGAACATATATATCAAAGGTTGAAAACAAATTGCATACTCCTACTTAAAAATAAATTGGAATCAGATGAAATATACACTGGATTTGCGCACGGGTACTCCGGGATTGCTTACGCTCTTTCAACATATGTTAAATATAGTGATGAAAAGAGTGAGGTTATTGATATAATATTACAATTAATCAGAAAAGAAGATGAATATTTTGTACCTTCAGCAAATAATTGGAAAGATATTAGAAACAACAACAAAGAATTATCTCCTACATTTTGGTGTTATGGACCTCCTGGAATTCTTATAGGAAGGACTAAGCTGCAGATGGAATTACCTTACCTAAGTAATCAAGACTTAAAGATAGAAGAAGCTTTACAAGGGACACTCCAAGTATCCGAATATAATAATCATAGTATATGTCATGGTTTATTTGGAAACTTATTAATATTAAAAGAGTTTCATTCTTTAAGAGAAAGCCATATAGTTACTCATAAAATAGAAGAGTTAAGAAAAGGTATGGAATCCTCATTTATCAATGCTTCTTATGGTGAAGCAGAATTGCTTGGTCTATTTCTAGGAGAAGCAGGATTTGGATATGGGATGTTGAAACTATATGATAATAGAGTACCCTCTATTCTTACTCTAGATATATAGAAAGAAAGAGGTGGGAATGTGTTTAAAAAAAGAACACCATTTATTGAACAAATGCAACAAACGGAATGTGGATTATGTTGCTTAGCAATGGTATCTGGATATTATAATGGTAATTACACTTTAAATGAACTGCGCGAATTTAATGAGGCGGGGCGTGATGGCTTAAACCTTCTGAATTTACGGAACTTAGGTAGAGATTTGGGTTTCGATACAAAAGTACTTAAAACCAATACATGTAATCAATCTGAATTAAATCATATTCAGCTACCTGCCATAGTCTTTTTTGACAATAATCACTTTGTTGTCTTAGAGAAAGTAAAAAAAGGTATGTATCATATTATTGATCCAGGGTTTGGAAGAAAAAAATTAGAATATAGTGAGTTTAAATCTAAATACAAAAATATAATTATGGAATTAAAACCTAATTCTTCATTTAAGGAAAGAAAAAAGACAGCTGTCTGGATGGATTATCTTAAACAACTAAAAGAGAAACCATATTTAGTAATGTGGATATTGTTGGCTGCATTAGTATTACAACTAAGCATGTTAATTGTGCCCATACTAATACAATATTTAATTGATAATATTTTAATTCAGGGTGACCAAAATCTTCTCTTTTGGTTTATGACTGGGATTATATCTTTATTAGTTATTCAAGGTGGTTTCCAATATCTTCGTGGGCATTTAGTTATAAAACTTAATACATTCCTTGATAAGAGTCTTATGAGCAAGTTTTTTTCACATATTTTAAAATTACCATTTAAATATTTTCAGACAAGATCTTTTGGGGATATTTTATATAGAGCTTCTAGTTTAAGAATAATTAGAGATATGATGTCCTCTCAACTAGTATTAGGTACACTAAATATAGGTTCTATTATATTTATTTTAATATATATGACTATTAAATCGCCCATTTTGGCTGTAGCGGTATTTGGTTTAGCTATGATCAGCGTTATTTTCACTATAATGCACAGTTTAAAGTTAAAAGAAAAAAATGCAGAAGAAATATCTATGAATGCACAATTACAAGGATATCAAACGGAAATACTTTATGGAATTTCAAGTGTGAAAGTATCTGGTATAGAGAAGGAAGTATATTCTAACTGGGATGAATTTCTTAATAAACAAATACGAGCTTATCGACTAAAGGAAATCTTCTTAAACTATATAACTTCTGTTACGAGCATGATGCAGACGGTGTTTCCTCTTATCATTCTTTGGCTAGGATCGTATCAAGTTTTTAGCGGTGCATTAACAATTGGAGAATTGGTAGCATTTCATTCATTATGTGGAACTTTTTTCTCAAGCAGCAACTCTTTAATTCAAACATACAATTCAATTAATGTAACAACAGGTTACTTAATTAGGGTAAATGATGTTTTGAAATCCAAAAAAGAACAAGAGGGTGACCGTCAAATACAGTTAAACGGAGGAGTAGAATTACAAAATGTTTCTTTTAAATATGAACAACATGGCGAAGATATATTAAGAAATATTAATCTAAAAATAAATCCAGGTGATAAAATCGCTATAATAGGTAAGTCTGGTGCTGGTAAAAGCACACTTGCATCTATAATTCTAGGGTTATACCAACCTAGTGAAGGCGATGTATATTTTGATAATATACACCTAAATCAATTAAAGCTAAATGAATTACGTAAACAAATTGGTGTAGTTCCTCAAAATGTTTCTTTATTTAATCAAACGATTAAAGAAAATATAACATTCGGAAATCAGAATGTAACTGATGAAGGGTTGATTAATTCAATTAAAATGGCAAACATTGAAGAGGATATTAGTAATATGCCTATGGGTGTAAATACTATGGTGTCCGAAATGGGTATGAATTTATCTGGCGGGCAGAGACAAAGAGTAGCTTTAGCGAGAGCATTAGTAAATAAACCTTCAATAATGTTATTAGATGAGGCAACCAGTTCCTTAGATCATCATAATGAAAAGAAGATAGACGATTATTTAAAAGGCTTAAATTGTACAAGAGTAATTATCACACATAATTTTTCTTCGATAGTGGATGCGAATAATATTATTGAAGTCAAAGACGGGAAAATAATAAATCAAGGTAACCATGAGGAAATGTTATTATTATCTGATTTCTACAATAGTTTTCATTCTCGAAGTAAAAAAGATTATCATATGGCAGCAACTTAAAAACAAAACACACTTTATGTCAAAAATACTTTACATAAAGTGTGTTTTGTTTTACAATAAGTATAATTCAATGTACTATTTGTTCAATTTATTTTACATTAGGGGAGGATGTTAATGTCGAATAATTCACCACACATCCGTAATAAAATACATGTATTGAGAGCTGAAAAGAGAATGACTCAACAAGCGTTAGCTAAAGAAGTAGGGGCAAGTAGGCAAACAATCATTGCAATTGAAAAAGAACGATATACGCCATCATTATTATTAGCCTTTCAAATTGCACATGTCTTTGATGTTAGTATTACAGAAGTATTTGAATTTCAACTTGGGGAGGATTGAGTACATGGAAATACTTCAAGCATTGTTTAATGGTCTGGTAGCTATTTCATTGATTGGATTTCTATTGTTTATCTTAAGTATGAAAAACCAAGGGAATGATGAAAGAACAATTTTTCTTTCACAAAAAGTATTCAAAAGTATGTATACAGTTTTATTGTTAGGAATAGTAATAATATTCCTTTTTAATACTTGGTCTGAAATATCTTATCAAGTATTTAAAATGAGTATAAGCATAGTAATATCCTTAAACCTGTTATTAGGTGTGGGATATTGGTTTTATTTAATTAAAAGATATTAAGTCTGGTGGTTATATTGTATTGGAGGTGTTTATAATCCTTAACCATTCGAGAAGAAAACATCTAAGCATCGAGGAACTCATAAAGATTAATTTAGTCGAAGTCACTACTGATAAAGAAACACTTCAAAAAATTGAGGATAGAATTGATAGAAGGCATAAAGTGAATATAGAAAATAAATTTAAAAATACACAAAGGTAGTAGACGCCATAATGGAGAAATGGTAGTAGTTTTACCTATTGGTGTTTAGAATTAATAATTAAAACCGATTTTCCATCTAATTAGAAAATCGGTTTTTGTTTTTAAATCTCAAACTTTACGGGACTTTAGAAAGAAACTCTTTTATTTCTTCTAAGTTTGACGCCGCGGAATGGTTTGCACACTTTTTTCTCGTTTTCACGTTTTTTTTCCTGCCTTTGTAAGGAGTTATTTCAATATATATATCTAACATCTGTGTAATTGTATTTTACATTCTTTTCTAAAAAATAGGGTTGCAATATGAAACCGCTACCTTTATACTTATTGTACAATAAAACGTTTTACTATTACTTTCAAAATATAACTTAAATTATAGTTAAAACAAACTCTTTATATGTATATATTAAGGATTTATTTAGATACCGAAATAATAAAACGTTTTACTAAAAAGAGGAGGGTTTACATGAAACGATTATATGGAGTAACAACAGCTATGGTTACCCCTTTTAAAGCATCTGGAGAGGTAGATCATAACCAGCTCCAACAATTAACTAACTTCTTGATTGAGAAGGGTGTTAACTGCCTATACCCGCTTGGTACGACTGGGGAAATGTTTAAATTATCTATAGATGAACGTAAAGCGGTTGCAGAAACAGTAGTAAAAGAAGCAAACGGTCGCGTGACGGTATTTGTACATGTCGGTGCTATGAATTCTGAAGAAACAATTGAACTAGCAAAGCATGCTGTTTCCATTAAAGCAGATGGAATTGGTGTGGTTACCCCAGCGTTTTTTAGCACAAATGAACGTGAGTTATACCACTACTTTAAAGCGGTATCTGAAAGCATTCCTGCTGATTTTCCAATGTATGTATATAATATACCGCAATGCTCAGCGAATGATTTACCAGTATCTGTCGTGGAAGAACTTGCATCTAATTTTGTCAATATCATTGGTGTGAAGTATAGCTTTCCAGATTTCCACCGTGTTGCAGAGTATACTGCAATAAATGATGCTAATTTCTCTGTTGTCCCAGGTGCGGATAAGCTATTCCTGCCAGCACTTGCCCTTGGTTGTGATGGCGTCGTTTCAGGTGTATCTAGTGTCTATCCAGAGCCATTTGTTGCTATCTATAACGCTTATTTGGAAAAAGATTTGGAGAAAGCGCAACGTCTTCAGCGTTTTGCTGCGAAATATTGCGAAGTACTACGTGGCGGTGCCAACCTGTCTGTTTTCAAGGAAGCGTTAAATTATCGTGGATTGGATGTTGGAGATGTAAGAGGTCCACAGCTTAAAATAACGGATGCTGAGATTACCAATTTATATAAGCAATTAGACGTACTTGCAGAAGAAGGCAAAGAATTACTTGCATAGTAGGCATAACTATCCAACTCTGGTAAACTAGAGAGCGATAATAAATCGCTTTAAGGCGTTATAGATAAACGTTTTACGAAAGGGTTGGGTACATGAAACGAACTACTATAAAGGATGTTGCAAAATATGCTGGTGTTTCCATTGCGACGGTTTCTAAAGTAATTAATAAGAAAGGATATGTCAGTCAAGCAACACGTGAGAAAGTGCAGCATTCTATATCTATCCTAAAATACCAGGTAAATGCTAATGCTCAGAGTTTAAAAGCGTTAAAGACAAAGAAGGTTGCGGTCCTTGTCTCTGATATTTCTAATATGTATCTGATGTCTATTGCTAAAAGAGTGGAGGAAACCATTCGTGCAATTGATTATCATATGATTTTAATGAGTCATAATGATAATCCAGAGATAGAGGCTGAATTATTTCAAATTGTATTACAACAACAAGTTGATGCGATGGTATTAATTCCAACCGGTGCTAACAAGGACATAGTAGAGCGCATGATGGCAAGTGGGATCCACGTAATCGCAGTCGATCGTCGTGTAAATAATGTGGAGACCGACTATGTTGCTGATGATAATTTCACTGGATCTTATGAGTCTATTAAGTATTTACAACGTAATGGTCATTCGAGAATAGGAGTACTGTATGGGCATACGTCTAACACTATTGGAGCTGAGCGTTACCATGGTGCGGTGGAAGCGTTAAAGGAGGAAGGGAATTATGATGAACGGCTTGTGCTACAGGCAAACTTCCGAGAAGAAGAGGCTTATTTAAAAACAATGGATCTCTTGTCACTACCCACCCCTCCAACCGCCATATACAGTTGTAATAACACCATGACACTTGGATTACTACAGGCTGTAAAGGAACGGAACATGAAGCTGCCAGAGGATTTATCCATTATTGCATTTGGAGATCAGGCGCAATGGAAATTATTTACACCAACTATAACGTTAATGACACAGCAGGCACGCCAAATTGGTCTTGAAGCCTCCATGATGTTAAAAAACCGTTTATTAATTGAAGAATCATATCCAATTCGAGAGCGTATCATTAACCCTGTTCTCCATGTAGGGGAAACCGTAACTATGATAAACAAAACGTAAGGAGAGGTAACTATGAAAGTGGTTGTAACCGATATCACGTTTAAGGATTATGAAATAGAGCGTAAGATTTTTGAAGAAATGGGAGTTGAGTTTGTAGTAGCAGACTGTAAATCGACCGCGGATCTTGTCGAAGTTGCGCACGATGCTGATGCATTATTAAATGCTGCTTTCCAATTAACAGAAGAGCGTATAAAACTATTACCGAATGTAAAAGTGATTTGTCGTTATGGGATTGGTGTGGACACAATTGATGTAAAAGCCGCAACGGAGAGAGGTATCTATGTGGCAAATGTACAAGACTACTGCCATGATGAAGTAGCGGACCATGCTTTATCTCTCATCTTAACAATGGGTCGAAAAATCATACCTTTGCATGAAGGGTTGAAGAAGAATGTTCGCTCAACTGTATTTGACCAAACCCCAATTCGTCGTATTAAAACACAAACAGTCGGACTTATTAGCTTTGGAAATATTGCTCGAAATTTAGCTCGGAAATTAAAAGCAATTGGGTATAACGTGATTGCGTTTGATCCATATTGCACGGAGGAAATTGCTAAGGAGTATGGTGTGGAATTGTTACCGCTAGAGGCATTAATGAAGCGCTCTGATGTTATAAGTGTGCATGCACCACTGACCAAGTCTACTCGTCATCTCATTAATGCTGAGATGCTTTCATTAGTAAGAAAAGACGCTTTTATTGTGAATACTGGTAGAGGTCCAGTGATTGATCAAACAGCATTAATTGAAGCGCTTCAGAATAAGACCATTGCGGGGGCAGCGTTAGATGTATTTGAAGTAGAGCCACTTAGTGCAGACAGTCCCCTTTTGGATATGGAACAAGTTATTGTTACGCCACATGCAGCTTTTTATTCTGATGAATCATCGGCAGAAATGAAGCAAAAAGCAGCAGAAAATATAAAATTGGTGCTTGATGGTGATGTACCGCGTTACTTAATCAATAAAGAAATTCTATAAGAGGGTGATCTTTCTATGAGAAAAGTAATTATGTTATTTTCACTTGTTATCCTTTCTTTGGTAGCAGCATGTTCTACCCAGCAATCACAGGGTGAAGAGTCATATGTTATTCGTGTTGGCGGTGGAACAAGTAGTCCAGAGCATTCTCTTTCCAGAACTTGGGCGTTCTTTGAAGAGCGCCTAGAGGAGGAGTCGGACGGCAGGTTTGAGGTTGAATTGTTTATTAATGGGGAGCTTGGTGGGGATCGTGCTTTAACTGAGGCTGTACAGTTTGGAGCAATCGAATTGACTGCACCTTCCACTGGAGCGGTAACCGGTTTTAATAAAACCTTTAATATATTTGACTTGCCATTTTTATTCTCAACTCGAGAACAGACCTATGATATTTTAGATGGAGAGAATGGTCAACAAGTATTGGCTACGTTAGATGATAATAATTTGAAAGGATTAACCTTTTTTGAAAACGGTTTCCGTAATCTGACAAATAGTACAAGACCAATTGAGGCATTAGAAGATGTGGAAGATCTGTCTATACGTACCATGGAAAATAGTATGCATATTGATGCATGGAGAAGTGTTGGCGCAAATCCTACGCCAATGTCCTTTGAAGAATTATATACCGCGCTACAACAAGGTACTATAAACGGACAAGAAAATCCGATGGGCTTGATGAATATTAGTCGGTTTTATGAAGTACAGGATTATTTAACGTTAACAAACCACATTTACAGTCCATATGTTGTCATTATGAACAAACCATTTTATGATGAGTTGCCAAGTGACCTACAAAATGTCTTAAACGAAGTGATACAAGAAGCAAAAACTTACAATCGTGAACTTGCAACACAAGAGGATGTCGATGCACTTGAAAGCCTTAAGGAAAACGGAATGGAAGTTACTGAGCTTGATCAAGAAGAATTGAATCGATTCCAAGAGCAAATGAGACCAATTTATGAGCAATACCGTGATGTAATTGGAGAAGATGTCTATGAATCCTTTCTTGAAGCGGTCAATTCCTATTCTGAAAATGAAGCCAATGAGAAAGGCGATGATAAATAGTGAAACGTTTTACTAAATTAATAGACGAGCATTTGGAAGAATGGATCCTTTTTATACTATTTGTTACAGCAGTATTTTCTATAGGATTGCAAGTGTTTATGCGCTTTGTTCTAGATAGTTCTTTATCTTGGTCTGAAGAGCTTGCTCGTTATACTTTCATCTGGCTGATTTATATTGCGGTGCCATATGGGATTAAAAAGCAACGGCATATTACTCTGGATGTTATTTATGAAGTTGTACCAAATCGTATAAAGAGATACATGGATATTGTAGCTGAAATTCTGGTCGCATGTTTTGCGATATTACTATTGTACTACGGTTCTATTGTAGTATCGATGATTTCGCAGTTTGGTCAGCTTAGTCCTGCACTTGGTTTAAATATGGTCATTGTGTATGCTGCCGCGCCTGTAGGTATGTTTTTAACTGTTATTCGTGCGGTTCAAAATGTTATCCATCACGTACGCGGTTGGCAAGGTACAGAGGGACAAAACGGACTATTTTAATTAAGGAGGAGAAAAACAATGGTTGCATTAGTGCTCTTTGCCGCCTTTATTATATTTATGTTAATGCGCGTGCCGATCGGTATTTCAATTGGACTGGCATGTTTGGTAGCAATTTTTACAAGTGGGACAATCTCTCCACTATTCTTAGCACAAAACTTAATCACCTCCACGGATTCTTTCCCGCTTATGGCAGTTCCTTTCTTTATTTTAGCGGGAGAAATTATGGCCCAAGGTGGTATATCAAGAAGGTTGTTTAATTTTGCTCGGATATTTGTAGGAAATATTACAGGTGGGCTAGGAATTGCAGTTGTACTAACAAGTATGTTCTTTGCTGCCATTTCTGGCTCGGGTCCCGCAACGGTTGCTGCTATTGGCGGGATGGCTATCCCGATGTTAGTAGCGGAAGGATATGATAAAAAATTTGTTACTGCTCTCGTTGCATGTGCGGGTACACTTGGTGTTATTATTCCGCCAAGTATTCCAATGGTGATCTATGGTGTATCATCTGGAGCGTCTATTGGAGATTTGTTTTTAGCCGGTATAGTGCCTGGAATTGTAATGGGGTTAGCTTTAGCTGTTTATGCATATTTCTATGCGAAGGTAAAAGGTTATGAACGTGACCAAACAAAGTTTACTGGGAAGCTACTTTTTAGTAGAGTGAGAGAAGCATTCTGGAGCTTACTTATTCCTGTCATTATATTGGGCGGTATTTATGGTGGTATTTTTACGCCGACGGAGGCAGCTGTAGTAGCCGTAGTATACGGGTTAATAGTTGCCACATGTATATATCGAGAATTGCCACTTTCCAAGATTTATAGCGTATTTATTAAATCCGCACTTACCACAGGTGTCATTCTAATTATTACTGGTACAGCCACTACATTTGGTCGTATTCTTGCACTAGAAAGAATTCCAGAAATGATTGCCAATGGAATTACGGGTATTTCGGAAAATCCTATTATTTTATTGTTAATTATTAATCTATTTTTATTATTTATCGGAATGTTTATGGACACATTGGCAGCTATTATTATTCTAACGCCAATTCTTTTCCCGATCGCTGTAGAAATTGGAGTAGATCCAATACATTTCGGTATTATACTTGTCGTTAACTTAGCAATTGGTTTTATTACGCCGCCTCTCGGAGGGATTTTGTTTGTGGCCACAGGTATTTCAGGTCTATCTATATCAAAAATCTCGAAAGCTGTGATTCCTATGTTTTTAATACTAGTTGCAGTCTTACTCGTAATCACATTTGTGCCAGAAATATTAGTGTTCGGATGATGTTATTAATCCCTTTTTGAAATTTATAAGACCAGCTTTTTATAAATAAATGTAAAGAGCTGGTTTTATATTTTTAAACTACGTATCTAAAGGAATTATTATGAGGAGTACAAAAATTTGCTCAATAATTCACATTTATTATTGTGAAATAGTGAACAAGTTGTTATACTAAGAATATGAATCCTTAAAAAGGAATTCACCTTATTTTGTGAAATACTGAACATAACATAAATTGGAGGGTGTTTCGTAATGAAAGTAGCAGTAATTGGATGTACACACGCTGGAACAACAGCGATTAAAAATATAGTAGACCTTTACCCTGAAGCAGAGATTGATGTATTCGAAAGAAATGATAATGTTTCCTTTCTATCTTGTGGGATCGCGCTTTCTGTAGGCGGTGTGGTAGAGAATCCAGAGGATCTCTTTTATGCTTCTGTCCCACAATTTGAAAGTTTAGGCGTACGCATGCATATGAATCATGACGTGATTGCCTGTGATGTAACGAATAAGCAACTGCAAGCAAAAGATTTGAAAACAGATAAGCACAAAAACTATTCCTACGATAAATTAATTATCGCATCGGGTTCATGGCCAATAACGCCACCAATTCCAGGCGCTGATTTAGATAATGTGTTGTTATGTAAAAATTATGACCATGCTAAAGAGATTATTGAACGTTCCGCATCGGTCCGAAATGTTGTTGTTGTCGGTGCAGGATACATTGGTGTGGAGCTCGTGGAAGCTTTTGAAGAAAACGGTAAAAATGTAACATTAGTTGATAGTGAAGAACGAATCTTAAATCGCTATTTGGATGATATCTTTACCGAACCTGTGGAAGCGAGTTTTGAACAGCGCGGTGTTCAATTAGCACTCGGCCAGACGGTTTCCCAATTTGAAGGAGAAGAAACGGTTGAAAAGGTGATTACCGACAAGGGTGAATATAACGCAGACTTAGTGGTAATGTGTATTGGATTTAGACCAAATACTGGCTTGTTGAACGATCAATTAGACATGTTAGGTAATGGTGCGATCGTGGTGGATGAATATATGCAAACCAGTGCAAAGGATGTCTATGCGGCAGGGGATTGCTGTGCTATTTATAACAATGCGACCAAACAGTCTGCCTATATCCCATTATCAACTAATGCAGTAAGAATGGGGACGATAGCTGCGCATAACCTGATGCGTCCGGTGATGGCCCATCCGGGAACGCAAGGTACGTCCGGATTAAAGTTATATCATCATAACATTGCTTCAACTGGATTAACAGAAAGTGCCGCAAATCTTGCAGGGTTGACGGTGGATAGTGTTGTCTATAAAGATAATTATCGACCAGATTTTATGCCAGAAAACGCCGAGATTCAATTAAAACTTGTCTATGAGGCGGAGACACATCGCATCGTTGGTGCACAGGTGATTTCCGATGCTGACTTCACACAGGCAATCAATACGATTAGTGTCGGTATTGCCAATAACATGACGATTGAGCAATTGGCATTGACCGATTTCTTCTTCCAGCCGCATTACAATAAACCAGTGAACTTCCTGAATGAAGTGGCACTAAAAGCAATGGCGAAGGATGCTGGCAAAACGCAAAAACAAGCCGTTCTTTTTTAAAGGATCGTAACTAGCCACAAGAAGTGTGCATTAAAATAACCGCTTTTTCTGCACGCTTCTATTGTTTTCCTATATATTTCACTGAGGCCATATGGGTTTGAGCTAACATGATAACTTCTTTAATTAATTCTTCTTGCGGCGTCTGGAAACCTGTATGAATCCAATGGGCTAATAGACCAAAAAAGCCATACGCTGTGTATCGTTTAAAGTAATCCATATTAACTGGCAGATCATTAATCGTTTTAAATTCAAACTTCTCCTGATACATTTTAAGTATGATCTGTGGGAACCGGGTATGCAGTTTTGGAATGGTGTCTACATAGTTGATTAAATCATAGAACTCCCGATTATTATAAATCGATGAGATGATATGAAACGAACCTTGTTTTAATAGATCAGTATTAAATTCTCGCTTTAATTTGTATGGTTTCTCAAAAGATTCCTCTAATAACGTGAAATTGGTACACAGAAGATCCTCAGCTAATTCAAATTTATCTCGATAATGAATATAGAACGTACTTCGATTATACTTCGCATACTGCACGATATCTTTTACAGAAACAGAGTGAAACCCCTTCTCTTTCGTTAAGGCAATCAGAGCCTGTTGAAAGTGCATTTTTGTCCGATCTTTTCTCGGGGTAGATTTATTGGTTTGCATTCACTCCATCTCCTTATATATCAAAAAATTTAACGTTACTAGACAATTATACCTAATATGTCTAGTAAATACACAATAAGTGTTTTATTGGTGGTTGAACCCACTTTTCATCGTATTATAATAAATTTGTAAACACTTTCAAATTCAGTGGATTGTCACATTTATTATAATAGGGGGGAAGCAACATGAGTAAATTTCAAGATAAAGTAGTCATTGTTACAGGTGCTGCAGGTGGTATCGGGAAAGAAGTTGTTCGGAAATTAGCGAACGCACAAGCGAAAGTTATATTAGTTGATTTAAATGAAGAAGCAATCAAATCCGTTCAAGCTGAGCTTGGTTTAACAGAAGAGAATAGTCTAGTTGTAAAAGCGGATGTTTCAAATGAAGAAAATGTTAAAAATTATGTGGAGCAAACCATTGCTAAATTTGGTCGCATTGATGGTTTTGTCAATAATGCTGGCGTGGAAGGTCCAGCTAAATCAATTGAAGAAATTACAGAAAAAGAATTCGATTTCGTTTATGGCATTAACGTGAAAGGCGTACTTTTCGGTCTGAAATACGTATTACCAGTAATGAAAGAACAAAAAGCTGGTTCAATCGTCAACACTTCATCCGTAGCTGGTTTAATTGGTTCACCAAGCATGGCACTATACAACTCATCGAAACACGCTGTTATGGGTATGAATAAAGTTGCGGCTTTAGAATCAGCAGCATTTAACGTGCGTGTAAACACGGTAAACCCAGGTGTGATTAATACACAAATGATGCGTAACATTGAATCAAATGTAGCACCAGGATCTGCGGATCAAGCACAAACAGCCTATAACGATGCGGTTCCAATGAAGCGTTACGGAGAACCTGAAGAAGTAGCTAACGTCATTGCATTTTTACTTTCTGATGAAGCGGCTTACGTAAGCTCATCGTCATATACAGTAGATGGTGCTTTATTCAACGTGTGATGAACAAATAACAAACATAGAAGCGGTTCATTAAGGAGTTCGAGGTGAATATTTACTCACTGAAAACGCAGGAATATTGAGTCGTTGGTGCATTATGATGAATGAAATAAAAAAAATACGGAGAACCTAAAAATAAAAAATCGGAGGAATTTATGATGAAATTACAAGATAAAGTGGCCGTTATTACTGGTGGGGTATCTGGAATTGGTGCTGCAACAGCAAAATTATTCGCTTCAGAAGGTGCGAAATTAGTACTTGTAGATATGAATGAAGAAAAAGGCGCTAGCATAGAAGCAGAATTAAAATCACAGGGATCAGAAGCTATTTTTATCAAAGCAGATGTGACAAGTGAAGAAGAAGTGAAAAGCATCTTTACGACAGCATTAGATACTTATGGAAAAGTAGATATTCTATTCAATAACGCTGGAATTGGTGCAGTAAAACCAACCGAAGAACTAAGCTATGCAGAATGGAGAAAAACGGTAGAAGTGGACTTAGATGGCGTATTCTTAGTTGCACAAGGCGCAATTAAAGAATTCTTGAAAGCAGGAAGTGGAGTTATTGTAAATACAGCTTCTATGTATGGTTGGGTTGGATCACCAGGAAGTGCGGCATATAACGCAGCAAAAGCAGGTGTGGTTAACTTAACACGTTCACTTGGTTTGGAATATGCAACACGTAATATCCGTGTAAACGCACTTTGCCCAGGATTTATTGATACAGCAATCCTCGGTGATTCGGATAGAGAAGCTCTAACAACTGCTACTCCGATGAATCGTTTAGGTAAACCAGAAGAAATGGCAAAAGCAGTACTGTTCATGGCTAGTGATGATTCTTCCTTCATGACTGGAAATAGTCTAGTTATTGATGGTGGATATACAGCGCAATAATAGTGAATAAGGAACCCATTTTGACATATGTGCAGAATGGGTTTTTTTACTGTATGGGATACTTTCTAGGTAAAAAAAGGCTCAAAAACCTAATCATCACTAGTGTCCTTATCCATATATTCTTTAATTTTTCTCTCTTCCCAGTTTGGGCCAAATATTCCAAACGAGGATATGGTAATACCATGGGCAACTAAACCAATCCCCCAACCAATAAGTGGATATACAAACCACCAATGGCCAGCTTGTTCATAGTTCAATACATTGATGACGATAAACATGGAATTAATAAGGATAAAAACAATTAAATGAATATAAAATGCTTTAAGCTCTTCCACTTTCTTTTTCGCTCTTACATACTTGTTATCTTCCACTTTTTTCACCTCCATTCTTTATAAACATATGCCTCTGATGGAAAGTAAATAATTTAACAAGTTTAATTTTTCAATTGTCCAACTTTTGAAAATATGATTTTTTTCTTCATTATAACATGTAATTCGTTGTTATAAATCACATGTTATATCAATAATTATAAAAAGGGTATATTTACATGATGAAAAATCAGAAGAGAGGGATGTTTATATTTTATGATATATTCGTTGGAGAGCTACTATCGTGGAATGTTCTATTATTGATTGTCATTATTCTGATTGCTTTCCTTTATGCCCTATCCATCACTTATCTAACCGACATAAAAGTGTATCATCGACAACCTATTTTTTTCTTGCTTAGTTTAAGCTTGTTCTACGTAACCGTGGGCAGTCCATTTACAACGATTAGTCACCTTTCCTTTAGCTTACATATGATTCAAATGAGCATGTTATATTTTATAGTTCCTCCATTACTTATATCAGGGATTCCAACGGCTTTATGGCAAAGGGTATGGAAGTTGTCAAAGTCAGTTAAAGGAAGCAAATGGTTGTCCACTTCCAAGGCCTCATTAATTCTGTTTTCTGTGTTATTTTTTATGTATCACTTGCCGGTTGTGTTAACGTTTCTTTCAAACAATCCCGTTGCTCATCAAGCAATGATATATTTACTTTTACTATTGGCTGTTTTAATGTGGTGGCCATTGGTTTCACCTGATTCGAGACATTTGCTTTATGGGGATCAAAAGAGGACATATGTATCTTTAAGCGGAATCCTCTTAATGCCGGCTTGTCTATTATTTATATTCAGCGCGATCATAGATGGAATAAATAACCCCTTCCTAACACAATTAACTGCTCATCTCTGTATACCTTCTCAATCGTTATCCGTACACATACTCCCCCCACCGTTTCATACAAGGTATGATCAAGGGATGGCGGGTGTTTTTATGTTGGGGATTCATAAGATAGTGTTAATGGTTTTAAAGAGACAATAGGCTGAGTACTATGACATAGAACGGATTGATTGGTATGAAAGTTTTTACTGATTCGTATATAATTGTACTAGTTATATTTCAACTATTTTAACGATTAAAAAATTGTACTTTTGAAGGTATGTAAGGAGACAGTTGTATGGGAAAGTTTCCATCAGATATTCAATTTAAATATCCATGGAGATCGTATCAACAAAAAGTGATCGATGATATGGACAACTTTTTGGATAAACGACATTTGCATTTAGTAGCACCACCCGGTTCAGGGAAAACAGTAATTGGTCTTGAGATGATGCTGCGATTTAATCAAGCAACGCTTATACTAGCGCCAACGATTGCTATACGTAATCAGTGGATACATAGATTTATAGAATTATTTTATCAAAAAAAAGAGAAGCTGGATTGGCTTACAACAGATTTAGAGAATCCGAGGCTTGTGACGGTATCCACATATCAAGGATTTCATCAATGGATAACAAAGGAAAAGGATGTATCCAAGGCATTATTGGCTAAACAAATAAAAACGCTTGTGCTCGACGAAGCCCATCACCTACGTACGGCCTGGTGGAAATCTACCATGCGTTTTAAAAATCAATTGTCCGATCCGGCCATTGTAGCACTTACCGCTACACCGCCTTACGATGTAACGATGCAAGAATGGGGTCGGTATATAGAGCTTTGCGGTGAAATTGATGCGGAGATTAATATTGCAGAGCTTGTTCGAGAATCAGAGTTAGCGCCTTTTCAAGATTATGTGTGGATGTCTAATCCGATGAATACAGAAAAGGAAAAGATCAATCGATTTCGCCGACAAGTTAATGAATATCAGGAACAAATTCGGTTGAATAGTTCATTTATTGAAATCATTGAGTCACATCCATATATCACTGAATCCTCTATACATACGGAAGAGATTTTATCTGAACCGACCTATTTTGTAAGTATGCTTATTTTTTTAAAGGAAGCAGGAAGTGGTGCGTGGGTAGAGCCAGTTAAATTAACTGGAGCAAAGACAAAAAAATTACCGGAATTAAATCTAGAGTGGCTAGAGATACTACTTAGCAAACTGTTATATAAAGAAACCCTCGTTGACATTAAACAACCTGTGCTGGAAGAACAGCGGAAGCAGTTGAAGCGGTTAGGGGCGATTGAACGACAGAAAGTTTTCCTTACTTCCAATAAGCGATTAAATCGAATGCTTGTTCAAAGTCCGTCTAAATTAAATAGTATTGAAGAAATTGTTCGGGTGGAAGCTACTGCGTTGAAGGAACAATTACGGATGGTTATTTTAACGGATTATATCAGAAAAGAAGATTTACCCACACAGGTCGGAGATGAAAAGGAATTGCGCAGGTTAGGAGCGGTTCCTATTTTTGAGAGGCTGCGTAGGGAAGGGTTAGAAATTCCCGTAGGAGTAGTAACTGGCTCACTTTCAATTATTCCAAAAGAAGCACTTATCGAGGTAAATAAACTAGAAGATAAATGGAATATAGATGTAACTAGAAAGGAACTTCCTCATGATCCACGGTTTGTGGAAATCAGCCTGAATTCTACATCGAAACATCGAATGGTCCAATTGATGACCATATTGTTTGAACAAGGACATATCAAAGTGCTGATTGGTACAACGGCATTATTAGGTGAAGGGTGGGATGCTCCTTTTATCAATTCGTTGATACTAGCGTCATATGTAGGATCGTTTATGCTATCCAATCAAATGCGAGGAAGAGCAATTCGTGTGGAAAAAGGAAACCCAACAAAGACTGCAAATATTTGGCATCTCGTTTGCCTCGATTCTACACGTTTTGATGGAGGAGAAGATTACTTATCATTAACAAGAAGATTCGAGGCACTGATTGGTTTAGGCCATACTAAAGGTGTTATCCAATCAGGAATAAATCGGCTAGACTTAGCTGAACCACCTTTCGGAAAGCTGGATATCGATACGGAAAATAAGAAAATGATAGATCGTTCAAGTGAGCGGAATAGGTTATTTCAGAGGTGGAAGGAAGCGGTAGAAGTAGACGGCAAGTTGAAAGAAAAGCTACGTACAGATAAAAGTGTAGTAAAGGTGCCAACTATGTTTGTATTTGGAAATACCATGAAGGGTTTAATGGTCTCTATTGTAGCTACAATTTCTTTTTATGTATTATTCATGCTGATACTATCAGATGGTAATGAAGTAGTTACGGGTAGTACCAAATCAATATTCATATTTGTGACCACTTTTATTATAATTGGTATTATGCTTGCTTCACGTAATATTTGGAAATTATTAAAGATTACTTATAAAAATATAAGTGTAGAGAAAAGCTTGGGACAGATAGGAGAAGTAATTTATCACTCCTTATATGAAGCTGGTTTGGCTGAAACTAATCCAAAAGGTGTTACGATAAAGACAGATGAATTTAGTGCAAACCTATTTTGTTGGGTAGAGGATTGTACAATATATGACCAGAATATATATCTACATTCATTGTTAGAAGTGTGTGATCCTATTCAGAATCCACGATACATCATTCGAAGAGAAGCAAAAGCGCTATTTCGTACGAAGATAGATTATCACGCTGTTCCTTCTGAATTAGCAAAGAAAAAAGAAACTGCCGAGATATTCTTAAAGCATTGGGTAAAACGTCTAGGAAAAGCAGAGCTGATTTATACGAGAACAACAGAAGGCAGAAGAGTACTCCTAGAAGCAAGAACAGATGCGATGTCATCCGAATTTGTTTCGAAGTCACAACAATTATCCGTGTGGGAGTAGTCATGACTAGATGTTATTGCTAAATTATAGGATATGAAAGTACGTAGAAGCTGATTTGATTATAGGTACATATCATCCGTGCTATAATGTGAAATAATAAAGCGCACACATGTGG
This sequence comes from Oceanobacillus kimchii X50, assembly GCF_000340475.1. Lineage (NCBI taxonomy): Bacteria > Bacillati > Bacillota > Bacilli > Caryophanales > Bacillaceae > Oceanobacillus > Oceanobacillus kimchii. The sequence goes on along the minus strand of NZ_CM001792.1, from coordinate 3,523,426 downwards.
TTATTGAGTAGTCGCATCAAATTATATTCTGGCAAGAGGGTTAGGAATCCTAGGAAATTAATTACTCACATACCACTATAGTGCATGAGGGATTATTTATATGGTTATTATAACGTATAGTCAAGAAATGGAGAGGTAATTTTGCAAAAGTACAAGACATTATTATTCGACGTAGATGATACATTATTGGATTTTGGAGCAGCAGAAAGGGAAGCGTTACGCTTGCTTTTCGAAGAGCAAAACATACCTTTAACCGCTGAAATCAAAACACAATATAAAGAAATAAATCAAGGCCTCTGGAGCTCTTTTGAAGAAGGGAAATTAACTCGTGATGAAGTTGTAAATACGCGTTTTTCACTTTTGTTTAAAGAGTATGATCGAGAAGTGGATGGGGTGTTACTGGAAAAGAAATATCGCAGCTACTTAGAGGAAGGAAAACAGCTTGTTGATAGAGCCCTTGAACTGATAACAGACTTACAGCCTAAATATGAGTTATATATCGTGACGAACGGTGTTTCAAAGACGCAATATAAACGCTTGGGCGCTTCGGGACTGCATCCATTATTTAGAGATATTTTTGTTTCAGAGGACACGGGCTTTCAAAAACCAATGAAAGAGTATTTTGATTACGTATTTACGCGAATTCCTTATTTTGATGTGAACCAAGCATTGATTATCGGAGATTCTTTAACTGCGGATATTAAAGGTGGACAACTAGCCGGACTTGATACATGTTGGTTAAACCCGGATAAGAAAGCCAATAACACAGACATCGTTCCAACCTATGAAATTCAAACACTCGAGGAACTTTATGGTATTTTGAAATAAATAGGTTACGAATTTAAGATAGTATTGCAAGGATCCTGATAGAGGAGGTATGAATATGAATGATTCATTCAATCAAGAAGTCCAAAATCTTTATCAAACACTAATAGACGCGTGGAATAAACGCGATGCTGAAGGAATGGCTAGTCTCTTTACAGCACAAGGAGTACAAATTGGATTTGATGGAAGTAAGCTAGTAGGGAAGAAAGATATATTATCGCACCTTGTACCAATTTTTGAAAACCACCCTACCCCTCCTTTTGTTACTAAAGTAAAAAATATACGGATTCTAGGGAACGATACTGCGATTTTACACGCTATTGCAGGGATGATCCCTCCTGGCAAAAAAGAGATTGATCCATCGGTAAATGCGCACCAAACGCTAGTTGCGGTGAAGAAGGATGATGAATGGCAGATTGAGCTCTTTCAAAATACGCCAGCTCAGTTTCATGGTAGACCAGAGTTAGTAGAGGAAATGACCAAAGAGTTAATGGAAATAGTTTAGTAATTTAATTTAAAAGACACAGGTAACCAAGACTGGAATACCGAACATAGATAAAAAAGAATCCCTCACACAAGGCTAATTTTTATGACGGATTCTTTTATTATCAGAAACGATTCTAAATCTAATCGTTCTATTTATATCGCCGTATACCCGCCATCTACGTAAACGGTTGTACCGGTAACGAAGTCATTTTCTGCCAAAAAGACAACTGCATGTGCAATCTCTTCAGGATTGCCAAGACGACCAATCGGATGCTTGGCTATAAGACCATCATAGAAGTCGCCTAATTTTTCTTTATTGACTAGGCCTGATTCAATAAATCCGGGCGCGACGGCATTTACACGGATATTGCGATCTGCATATTCCAATGCAACGGATTTGGTAATTTGATTGACTGCGCCTTTACTTGCTGTGTAAGGAATCGATGTTGGCTCACCGACTGTACCTAAAATAGAGGAAGTATTAATAATCACACCGCCATTTGTCTTTATCATTTCGCGAAGTGCATATTTAATGCCATAAAATACACCATCTTGGTTTACCGCAATAACCTTTTTGTAATCTTCATCGGTTAGTTCGTGTGTCGGCTTTTGAATGCCAATTCCAGCATTGTTGAAGATGATATCTAATTGGCCAAATGAATCCACGGTTGTTTTCACAAGGTTTTCTACAGATTGTTCATCTCCTACATCAGTGCGAACGAATAACACGTTTTCATATGTTTCTTTAAATTGCTCTTCGACACCTTTACCAGACTCTTCATTGTAATCGGCGATGACGACTTTCGCCCCTTTTTTTAAGAATGCCTTTACGGTTGCTAGGCCAATCCCTGAAGCACCGCCTGTAATGATGGCCACTTTATTTTGTAAATTTGTCATAACTACATCCCTCCAAATGTTCAAAATGTGAATCACTTCTAAAAATATAAGAATCCAAGTGCCACTCGAAATAGCTGGTCAACTAACTATCCAATTCTTGCCACGTCTTTCCGTCGGTGTTGTTTCGAACTACTTCTTTAAAGGATTTAGCGAACTGTTTTTTGGTTGTGCCTGTTGTGCCCCATATTGTGGAGATGGTTCCATTCCACTTTCAATAATATCTTCCAAGATTGCTGGATTCTCCGTTTCATTTTGCACATTTTTCATGTGTTTTTTATACGATTCATCATCTCGCATTATTTATTCACCTCTACGTTTCCAATTTGTTGCGCTTAGCATTTCCTAAGGAAATTGGTACTATGCAAAAATGATTTGGTTTTAGAATTCATATTATAAAGTGTAAAATAAAAGAAAAATAGGAAAAGGAAGCGATGCTATGAAAATGAACGATAAAGTTGTATATTGGGAAGTTCAGCGTCAGCGGCAATTTTGGGTTTGGGCAATTGTTTTATTATGCACTGCCATTATGTGGTACGGGTTCATTCAACAAATTATTTTTGGTGTTCCGTTTGGAAATAATCCTGCTTCCGATGGAACAATGATCGTAATTTGGGTAATTTTCGGGGTAATCTTTCCTGTTGTTATGTTGGGTTTTTCAAAGCTGACTACTGAAGTGCGTCATGATGGTATATATATTCGATTATCACCTTTTCATATTCGTTATAAGAAATTCCTTTTTAAAGATATATATGATTATAAAAGCATTACGTACAGTCCAATCAAACAGTTTGGTGGAATTGGAATAAGGATAAATATGAAAGGTGAAACAGCTTATAACTTGTATGGGAAAAAAGGTATAGAGTTGAAATTAAAATATGAAACAGTGGTGATTGGGACGCAAAAGCCAGATGAATTCAAAGAAGCCTTGGATGTAGTGTGTAATAAACAGAAATGAGAGGGTTAATAAGAAGTGAAGGTTATCGGAATTACTGAGAAGTGGACATCCATTTTCCATAGAGTTAATAGAGCAGTCCTATTGGCCAATTCAGTGGTGATTCAATTTGTTCTCACTGAATGACTTACAGGTTATACGCTGTGTATTCATTTCCTAGAATTGTACAGATATTCGTCCTCTATCCACCTTGCCCATCTACCCTAAAAAGTGCTATGATTCTCTTAAACTGAAATATTTCAAAAAATTATGTAAATAAGAGAGGTCTTGCTAATGGGGGAAAGACAGGAAGCGCAAGTGTCGCAACCAAAGAAAAAGCAAGCATCAGTAAAAAGAAGATTATATTGGGTGGATTAAGTTCAGTATTTTTACTCGTACTTATTGCAGTTTTATTTGTAAACGAATACATAAACAAATCACTACCACAGACAGAAGGTACGATCAAACTGCCATTGCTGGAAAACGAAGTAACCGTGATTACCGATCAAGATGGTGTTCCGCATATTAAAGCGGAAACTGCCAGAGATATGTATATTGCACAGGGCTACATTCAGGCAGACCGGCGTATGTTTCAAATGGAAATGTCGCGAAGACAAGCGTCTGGTACATTAAGTGAAGTAGTCGGAGAAGATGCGCTGAATCAAGATAAGTATTTTCGTACACTCGGGCTGCGACGGGCGGCAGAAGAATCGTATGAGGTGTACTCGAGTGATTCTGTGGAAGTGCTGGAGTGGTTTGCCTCCGGGGTGAATACCTACATAGAAGAAGCCAAAGCGAACAATACCTTGCCGGTGGAATTTACACTGATGGGATTTGAACCGAAAGAATGGACACCGGTGGACTCATTGACAATAGGAAAATATATGGCATTTGACCTTGGTGGGCATTGGCAGCAACAAGCGTTCAACTATTACCTGTTGGACAACTATGAAGAAGAAAAGGCATATGAGTTGTTCCCGGCCTATCCGGAAAACAAGCCAACGATTATTCAAGAGGATGAAATCGATATCGCAGCGAGTTTTGAGCATGCAGTGATCCCGCATCCGTTCAACGGCAGCAACAACTGGGTGGTGAGCGGTGATAAGACGGCGTCTGGTCTGCCGCTGTTGGCAGATGATCCGCATCTCGGGTTGGCAACTCCATCTATATGGCTACAGATGCATTTGGAATCAACAGATGGACTGAATGTGAGCGGGGTTATTTTTGCGGGTGTTCCAGGAATTATCCTCGGGCATAATGATCAGATTGCTTGGGGCGTAACCAATACCGGTCCAGATGTGCAGCAGTTATACATCGAGCAGCGTAATCCAGACAATCCAGATGAATTTCTTTTTGAGGATGAATGGGAAGAAGCAACGATTATCGAAGAACCGATTAAAGTGAAAGATGGAGACACGGTCGACTATGAAGTAGTCGAGACGAGACATGGGCCAATTGTATCCGAATTTGCCTCCGAGACTGGGAAGGATACGGTACTTTCTTTAAGATGGACGGCACTCGATGCCACTACAGAGCTCGAAGCGATTATGGAGATGAACAGAGCCACGAACTGGGAGGAATTTGAACAAGGGTTAGAAAAGTTCCTCGTACCAGCTCAGAACTTTGTATTTGCCTCGAATGATGGAACGATTGCTTATAAAGCAAATGGAAAAATTCCAATTTATGAAGATGGCCACGATGCGCTATTGCCACTGAATGGCTGGGAAGCAGACAATGAGTGGCAAGGCTATATTCCTTATGATGAACTGCCAATAATCGTTAATCCGGAGAAGGGTTTTATCGCAACTGCTAATAATCAGATTGCACCAGACAGCTATCCGTACCATATCAGTAATGTGTGGGCACAGCCGTATCGCTATGAACGGATTGCAGAAGTGTTAGAAGCGGGTGATAATTTTACAGCAGAAGATATGCAAGATTTACAAATGGATCAAACTGACTTAAGAGCACGAGAATTTGTACCGATTTTCCAAGAAGTGTTGGCAGATACCGATCTTACCAAGCAGGAACAAGAAGCATTGGAATCCTTATCGGGATGGGATTTTGTAGCAGATAAGGAGGCACCGCAGCCACTTATCTTTGAACATTGGATGCAAGCAATTCAAAGTACCATTTATCAACAGGAAATACCACAAGTGATGCGAACATTATTTTCTACACAATCCCAATCCACCGAAAACGTATTACGAAAAGCAGCAAGCGGTGAAGAGTCACAGTGGATAGAAGAAAAAGGCGGTATCGAAGTAGTATTGCACGATGCGCTAGAGAACACGATGGAAAAACTAACAGAAACGTATGGAGAAGATATAGCTGCTTGGGAATGGGGCGATTACCACCAAGTGCAATTCCACCATCCTTTATCGGGCGTGAGTCCTTTGGTGGCATTTTTCTTCAATAATGAAGATGCGATCCCCGTTGGTGGGAGTGGTGTAACACCAATGGCGACAAGCTATGATACCGAAACCGGCGAGGTCGACCACGGCGCTTCCTGGAGGTTTGTGATTGATACAAGCGACATGCAGTCTGGCTACCATATTGTAGGCCCAGGCCAGGACGGTCATTTTCGCAGCGACTGGTACCATGACCAAATGAGCGACTGGGTCGAAGGAAATTATCACGAGACCCGGATAGATGGTGTAGAAGGGAAAGAATTGATGTTGGAGCCGGGGAAATAGGTCTTTCTCTGAAAGGAACGAATAATTTAATCAATTTATTGAATTGCATTATAAATTTAAAAAATAAATTTTCTACCTAAGAAAGAACAGCTCTAGTAAATAGGGCTGTTTTTGAATTCCTCCATATTAAGCCGGTATCCCTAAATAGTAAGTATTACATCTTGTTTATTCTAAATTATACCAACGTTGTCAACTATATCTTTTACTTACAATAAAAATAATCCATTTACTACAGTGTCTACTAACAGACCTCCCTAGTAGACCTATTGTACTGGACGTAATAGGTATAATAGATTGAATTTTTAAAATTTATTGACGCTGTATATAACGGTTGCTATAATCAAATTGAAAATACTGGAAATTTGTTGGGAATACTACTAGCAATTTAAAGCCAATTTTTCCGGTTATGTACGTTTGAATAGGTGTGGAATTGTACACCGATGAAATTTTGATTTTATCGAGAAAGGAGTTCAAAAGATTAATAAAACGTGCTGAAAAAAGATAGACACAAGAAAGGTGAAAAAGAAAATACAGAACAGGGGATGCGTAGGGATCATATTTTATGAGGAGTGAGTCCATGAAGAAAATATTTGTATTTGCGCTTATTTGTATGCTTTTAATGACACCTTTTTTATCTAGTTTTACTAGCACGACGAGTAATGCCACTTCAAGTGTTATGACGACCATCCATGAACTGGAGGGACTGGAAAAACCGGCAGAAATACTCGTCGACAACTGGGGAATCCCGCATATTTATGCGTCTTCTCAAACAGATGTTTACTTTGCTCAAGGATTCAATGTGGCACGTGACCGTTTATGGCAAATCGATTTATGGCGAAAAAATGGATTAGGGGAACTATCGGAGGTACTTGGTCCAGAGTATGTCGAACAGGATAAGGCGAAGCGATTATTCCTTTATCGAGGAGATATGGAGGAAGAATGGGAAGCATATGGACCAGAAACCGAGGAAATTGTAACTGCTTTTACTGAAGGGATTAACGCATATGTTGAAATGACGGAAGCGAATCCTGAGTTGCTGCCGGATGAGTTTGATATTCTCGATTACGAACCATCGAAATGGGAACCGGAAGATGTCGTTCGTATTCGTAGTCATGGATTAACGAGAAATATTACTAATGAAGTAGCGCGGGCGATTACTTTACGTGATCATGGGCAAGATGTTGAAAGCGTTCGAAAAAAACTCCAACCTGATTGGGAGACAGAAATACCAGTGGGGTTGGATCTTGAGGATATTTCCGAAGACGTATTGGATACGTATCAATTAGCAACGAGTGGAGTGAATTTTGATAACGTTGGAAATGGAGCTGAAGGGCTGGAGAATGTGGAGACACAACTGACGGCGGAAACTGGAAACTTAAATGAACAGATTGAACTTGAATCTTCACTTGGAAGTAACAACTGGGTAATTAGCCCGGAAAAGTCGGAAACAGGGCGTCCAATTATGGCTGATGATCCGCATCGAGCTGTTGATGTTCCATCTTTGCGTTATATTACTCATTTATCTGCGCCGGGATTAGATGTGATTGGAGGCGGAGAGCCAGTCTTGCCAGGGATATCGATTGGGCATAATGGGACGAGCGCGTGGGGACTAACGATTTTTTCCATTGATCAGGAAGACCTCTATGTATATGAAACCAATCCAGATAACCCATCGGAGTATCGCTATGAAGATGGGTGGGAATCGATGACTTCGGTTTCCGAAGATATTGCGGTAAAAGATGGAGAACATCAAGTAACCGATTTAGAGTTTACACGCCACGGTCCGGTTATTTATAAGGACGAGGAGAATAACCGTGCATATGCAGTGAGAGCAGGGTGGTTAGAACCAGGAATGGCTCCATATTTGGGAAGCTTATCGTATATGGGAGCCAAGAGCTGGGACGAATTTTATGAAGCAATGAATCGATGGGGATCGCCATCCGAGAATCAGGTCTATGCGGATGTAGAAGGAAACATCGGATGGAAACCAGGCGGTCTAACCCCAGTTCGAGACAATTGGGATGGTCTTTTACCAGTACCGGGTGACGGGACGTATGAATGGGATGGTTTTCTCGATCAAGAGAACTTACCCCATGAGATTAATCCCGACAGAGGTTGGATAGGAACAGCCAATGAGATGAATTTACCGAATGATTACGATTATGAAAAATATAAACTGGGATTCGAATGGACAGCTCCATTTCGCTTTCAGCGGATAGAAGAAGTCATGGAAAGCAATCAAAAAATGGGAATTGAAGACTCGCTTCAATTACAAACTGACTATACATCCATTCCAGCAAAAAGTGTCGTCCATTTACTTAATGATATCGAACTGGATTCATCGGATGAAAAGGTAAATGAAGCATTGGAATTGTTGCGGTCGTGGGATGGTGAATTGTCTGTAGAAACGACAGCAGGCACCTTGTTTGAAGTATGGTACCAATATCATTTAGGTGACGCGGTATTGGCAGAGATTATGTCGGAAGAAGCTGCGGAATATATTGGTTCTGGTGATCCGCTTGTCATCTTGGACTTATTAGAAAATCCAGATGAACGTTTCGGCGATAATCCCGTAGAAATACGTGATGAAATTTTGCTTTCTTCATTAGATAGTGCGATTGATCAAGTAGAGGAGTTACTAGGGCCGAACATGAATGAGTGGCAATGGGGAGAGTTAAAGCATGCATATTTAGATCATCCTTTAGCCGAATTAGTTGGTGAGGAACAAGCTGCCGATATGAATATTGGTCCTCTGCCACGTGGTGGAAGTGGAGATACGGTCGGCGCATCAAGATATAATTCGAATTTCCAGCAAGTACATGGTGCTACATTCAGGGTGGTTGTCGACGTTGGAGAATGGGATAATTCGATTGCGATGAACAGCCCTGGACAATCAGGCGACCCTAACAGTAAGCACTATGACGACTTATTTGATAAGTGGGCTAATGACGAAGCAATTCCATTATTATATAGCCGAGATAAGATAGAAGAAGCCACCGATCAGCGGATTATATTACTGCCTGACTTAGAAAATAATGTATCAAGTATAGAGATGCTAGTAGAGCACTTTGAAACAGAAGAAGAATTCGCAGATGAGGACACTGCCCACTCATTAGAGGTTCACTTGAAGGCTGTCAGGCAGTTTGAGAAACAAGAAGATGCAGAAAAAATTCTTAAGCACATGAATGGATTCGTGGACTTACTCGAACACCACTATGATGACGATGCGATCTCTGATTTTGCTTATCACACGCTACTGCATCAAGCAGAAAACTTTATACAGGAGTGGGAGTAGAATAGTTGAAGAATATAATTAGTAGTTAGTTAAAGTGCAATAGAAGATTCGATAAATTTAATGAGAAATCGAAATAACCACCTTTATTAGCCATCAGGCTGGGGGTGGTTATTTCTTTTAACCAAAAACAGCTTGAGAATGTGAAAAAGTAGTGAATAGAGCAGCTCTAAAAAAGAAACATATGTAACCCATTAATATAAAAATGAATAAGTAGAATGATCTTGGGGAGAAATAAAGTGTAATTAAATATATAAGTGAGGTGAATAAAATGAACAAGAAAAGATTCTACGCAACTGTTTTCGCAGCGATTTTTTCAACCAGTCTATTGTTTGGATGTGCAAACGGGCAAGATGAACAGGAACCAGATCCAACAGAAGAACCAACTGAACAACAAGATCAACAAAATTAGCAGTGAAATATAATTAATTTTCTCTTCCAGATCTTTTGTTTCTAAATATTCGGTGATGAATTATATCAAGCCTAGTTTGTTATTGTTTCACTAAACAATTATGAATTAGGCTTTAATCGTTATTATAGAGTTGGCAGTGATAGCGAATGATGATTATTACTGTTAGGGATAAGTAAAGTTAAGATTATAGCAACATCTATTCCTAATTTGGGAAACCATTTAAATTTTTACTCTACTTCATGTCGGTTGATTTTTAGACATATCCCCGTCACAATCATTCTCCATACAAGGTGTACGTTATTTTCATAAATTGTAATAATTCATCAAAATATCCCCTCAATATAAATGTTATATTAATACTAGATATAACAAGGAGGGCTATCGATGAAAATTAAATTAGTATTATTTATTTCCATTGCTTTTTTGTTTGTTTTAGTCGGCTGTGCCAATAATACAGAATCATCTACAGAAGACATTAAATCGATGATACAAGATTACAGCACGCATCAATTAACTGCCACATCTGCTTCTGTTAATGCTACGCAACTTATGGTCGAGAATGATGACACACAGGAGAATTATGAATTGCCAGAGGACGAGTTCTTTGTTTCCATTGCTCCATATATTAATGAGACGCATCCATGTACATTTCATAGTTTGACAGGTTGCCAAGGTGAATTAGTAAACAAGCCATTTGATATTTATATTGAAGATATGGAAGGCAATCTGGTTTTTGATGATACGGTTGAATCCTTTGATAATGGATTTGTGGATTTATGGTTACCACGAGATCAAGAATTCAAAGCAACGATTACATATGAAGATAAACAAGCCAAATCGACAATTTCGACATTTGAAGATGCCCCAACATGTATCACGACGATGCAGCTGATGTAGTAGACAAGTATTTCTCAGAACCCGAGAATTTTTATTCTTAATACTTATAAATTATTCGTTGTTTAATAAAACTTATTAACTCACCTGCTAATTAGTACACAAAGCCAATGGAATACGTTCCAACGTGATATGTATGAAATAGCTGTCAAGGAGTGATCACACATGGAAGAAATAATCCATTCTTTTCTAGAAGTAGAGGTTTCTGATCAAGAATACTATGATGACATCATTCGTTTTATTTATTCATACAACATTAGATGTGGAGAGTATGAAGGGAATCAATTTGTAGTAAAGAAAATGGACATATTAAACTTTATTGTCTTTGAAGAATATGAAATAGATAACAAAAGAGAAATTCATCATTCATTCTCTATATCTAAGAAAAAGCTAATTAAAATGATTAATGACTATGCTAAAAAACAAGGGTTTATATTTAGAGAGTTTAATTGGATTAAAGAATAGAGGTTATTACATAAATAATGTGGAAGATGAATCAAATCTCAACACAGGATGAACCTATATAATTGAACAGTAGCAACTAAATTATGACCAAAATCTAACAGAGGACCTAGCATATGGTCAGTCAATATGTTAGGTCCTTTGCGTATATTTAGAAGAATCTCCCCAACCGATTCATTAAACCCGGTCGTCGTAAATCTGTCCTCCACCATTCAAGTCAATGATTTTCAAGTGGTTTGTATGTTTGATGAAAATGGTTTTATAATGCTTTTTACCATCTTCATCAACGAGGAACATGATACGGTTCCCTTGATTGTCCGTTTCCAGATGGAAAGTCAGATCGTCTGTGTTCACCTGGCCGGTAATTGCGTTGTACTCTTCAAAAGAAATAAGATTCGCTGGTTCATTTGGATATTGGTTGTTATTAGAATTATTCTGATCATCTTCTATTTGGTTGTCATTTTGTACATCATCAGGCTTCCCTTGCTCTAAAACTTCTCCAGTAACTGCATCAATATGAAATCCATAGTCTTTACCATTACTTTCGATTTCAATTTCATAGTAATTTTCATCATCTTCATAGGATAGATCTACTTCTTGCACAAACCCTTCTGTTTTCTCTAAGGCTGTTTGGAGGGCTTGTTGCGCAGAAATTTCCACATTCTTATTTTCATCCGATGCCCCTACGATTGCGGTTCCTCCAAAAATAACAGTTCCCGCTACTGCTCCAATTAAAATTTTTTTGTTCATAAGTAATTCCTCCTCATTAGGCTGTCCCTCTAATCGTAACGTTTATAAATGAGATGGGAATTATAGGAAAATGAGAATTTGATTAGAAAAGTTAACGTAACAAGAGATCTATATAATAAAAAATTCTACCCTGAAAAATGCCTGTAGCAAATTTTTTAGGGTATCTTTATTATCTTATCCTTAAATGTGGGTAGCAGTATCGCAATTTGAAGACTAGAATCTTTGGCCAAAAAGGAAAGAGGAGAAAACCGCCCTCAAAAAATATTATCAGCTTCAACCTCATCTATGATTATTTCTAAAGAGATTTATTTCTTGACGAGCATCATGCAATTGTTCTTCGGTTTGCTGGAATTGTGGGTTTTCTAAAGCTTCACTTCCAAAGTGAGCCTGTGTAGCCTTTAAATACTCTTCTGCTTGAAGTAATTGCTGCTCAGCTTGTTCTAACTGTTCCATATTTCCGTTCGTTTTTGCCTGTACAATCATTTGATAAGCTTGTTTTACTTGATTTGTACATCTTTCAATTTCATGATGTTGATCTTGTCCTGACATCGAAATTCCTCCTAGTATAAATACAGTTTGACTATATATTTCCTCTATTTTTCTAAAACTATGTATGGAATATTATTCAGGGCAATAATTTGTCATATTAGGTGTAGTACCTAACTTGTGAGACTGTTATCAAGGTGCTGATGTATTGTGTAGCTGAACGGGGGAAGTTGCCTAGATCTATAAAAAAGCATAAAAAAACATATTAAGATTAGTGAACAGATACTCATGCAATGAGCTTAATCTTAATATGTTCCATTTCTTACATATTGCTTTTTAAACGTTTTAAAATACGATAGTAGTCATCACGATCAATGCCTGGTGCAAATTGCTCTGGAAGCTCTGGGAAATCCGGAACATCTGCGCCCTCAGGCATTCCATCAATTACTCTCAACCTTTCACCGGTTTCAGGGTTTTCCCCTTTCCAAATTTGATTAATATCCCGATACTCAGGTTCTCCCCATGTATACAAGACATTAAACAGACCCTGATCCATGTACTTTCTAGCGTAATCAAACTGATTATTATCCAAGCTTGGTACTGGGAGCATCTTACCGACCTCAACCCCCGTAGCTACTTCAATCGCTTTCGCATACGCAATAATGTGCGTTCCGCCTCGAACAAGTAAGTAGCCAATCATTTCTAATGCAGTTGGATGCGTCGTCATTTGATACACACGCATTTTGTGGTTTCTCGCTCCAATTTCCAATAAATAATTAGCGAGTAGATCTTCGACGAGCGTTCCACTGTTATTAACGTAAGATCCATTCCATGGTCTTCCCATCCCGTCTCCTGGATATGCTGTTTGAGCCGTAGTTGTGAAATGCGTGGAATAGCGGGCATCTTTTCCATTTTGCAAAGGAGCAGTATCGGGATCACCAGGAACGGTATTGCCAATAGATAGTAGGTTAATAGCATTTGCCACTAATTCAACATGACCAAATTCTTCAGCTGTAATACTCGCAATTAAATCGTAAAACGGTTTAAACTTTTTTTTACTACGAAAATTAAAAGATTGGAACATGTAATTATTTAGTGTGGACATTTCACCGAATTTACCACCCATTAATTCCTGTACAGCCGCAGCAGCATTCATATCGCCATGTTCCGGTGCAGTTAGTTCAATAGCGATTTTATTCACACGTTTCATCATGTGCTTTGTGCCTCCATCCGTTAAATAATATCCATTGATATCTTATGTTAGATGGAGCTTGGCTTATTCACCTTTCATCTCGTGGAACCAAATTATTTGAGCAGTACGCACATAAAATGGGGAACCGCCCATACGGATGACGATATGATCCGGCATAACCTCTCTTAATACTCCTCTGACAGATCCGTGTGTGGTTTGGACGGCAATCGATTTATTCTCAAATTCTCTTAAGGCTTGATACACAAACGGATCACTAACATTCCATTTTTCTGTCATTATTTAAACACTCCTTTTCTTAAATCCTTTAGCATTATATGCATGGAAGTGAAAATGGGTATTTGTCTAATAACAAATTTGATATTAATTAAATGTAGGCACACATTGAATTCTCAGTTTTTAGTGATAAGGATACCAAAAAGCTAGATTTTTTTCTGTTTTTTTACCTTTATTCGATTAAAAAAATAGAAGGAAAAAACCTTCTATTTTGCGTAGGGTATATTCAATAATTCTGGGACGGTGACAAATTCATATCCTTGTTGTTGAAGCGCCGGGATGATCTGATGGAGGGATTCAATGGTATTCGTGCGATCTCCATCCCAATCTGCACCGTCGTGCATGAGAATGATTGCTCCCGGATGCATAATGTCTAATACATTAGAAGCGATCACTTCTGGCGGTTCTTCTTCCCAATCCAGCGAATCCACTGACCAACCAATGACGGAGTATTGCATCTCGTCCAGCTTCTCTACAAGTTCATCATATAAGAATCCATAAGGCGGTCGGAATAGACTTGTTCGGTAACCAGTAATTTCATTGATCGCGTCTTCTGTTCGTGAGACTTCTCGTTCAAGCGTTGCAATATCAGATTCGTCGACAAGGTTAGGGTGGAAGTACGTGTGATTCCCAATCACATGGCCCTCATTTTGAATCTGAGTAACTAATTCAGGGTATGCTGCAGCTCTAGAACCGAGTAAAAAAAATGTCGCTGGTACGTTATACTGGTTTAAAACTTCTAACACATCGCTTGTAAAACGCGGGTCTGGACCATCATCGAATGTTAATGCAACGCGCTGTTGATCTTCTGGACCACTTGTGAAAAAAATGCCTGGATACTGTTGCTGTAAAATATTCAAATCAACAGGCTGCTGGCGTTGACGTTCGTCATCTTCCGGTCCACCTCTAAGCTCAGGGAAATCTTCTTCAGTAACATCTTGTTGCGTCACATCTAAAGAAGACCCAACATTCGCAAAAGTTAGCCTCTCGGAATTGAACGAAAGAACAAACAAAAGCCCAGCGAACAGCAGAAATGTTATACGCTTTTTCATATCTTCATCTCCTTTTCTAAACACATTGTTATTTTGGATAAAAAAGGCAAGTTTATGCAATGTTTTCATGTTTCGTTAAATAGTTTGCCAGCGCTAACTTTAATAATCAGTAAACATCTAATCACTATGAAACTTTTTTAAAGAAAGATACGTATAGTAAAAAAAGTCATTTCCTTCATGCTTTAATAGAATCAAGGAGGGTCTATGCTCCATGTTTCGATCGCTTAAACGTTATAAAACACTTAGGAAAACAAAAAAAGTGAAAGAAGGAGACGGTCATCCATTAAAATCTTATCGGTTATGGGATATATTTACACGCTCTCTATTCTATACAGAGCTGGTGGATGAAAATAATCATACAATTACATATGCCGTGGATTTTAAATTTTGGGTCGAAGAACATAAGGCTGAATTATATCGGAATGGAAGGCACGCCGGGTCGTCTAAACTCCCTGCAGCATTTCCCGTACGTGGTGGAGTAATTGAAGTGGGGACTGGATCGTATGGGATCAATCGGATGCATGTTGTTACAGACGAAGGAAATGTATATCCGCTATATCCAGATAAACGTTCTTTGCGAGGGCTGCGGCTATGGTTAGATAGACGATTCCCACGCGTAAGTTCATTTATTGGAAAACTTGCGGTGTTTATCTTGATCCTTTCATTATTAATTAGTCTTCCGCAGTTACTAGAAATGATTTTCCAGACCGAATTTTCATCGTATCTTTACCTGGCGTAATGCAAAGTATATTCAAAAAAAGCAATATAAATAATGACAAGGTAAATACAAATAACAAAAATAAGTTCCCGTAAAGTGAAAAGGAAACCAGACTACCAACAACGAAAGCCCAAATGAATATAGTGGAAAAGAGTAAGCCAGCAATATTCTTAACTCTACTAGGTAATACCCATAAAGTTGCGTCTACCTGATTAGGTGATAAATAGACTTGTTGAAAAAGAGATTGTTTAAATTTATTGCTCACTATCAACCTAAATAATTCCAACAAAAGAGTGATTAAAAATAGAATTGAGTAAGCAATAAAAGGTGTTATATCCACATCTAGATAAACTAGTAAAGGTCCGATTAAATTAGCTAGAATCACTGAAATACCTATACCGATATAACTAACCTTGCTAGTTGGAGCTTCTTTATTTGATACAGTTTGTTTCTGCTCTGCTGTATCCGCACTTATTTTTCTAACCCTTTTAGGAAAAAAACAATAAAGGAATGACAGTAAAAAATTGATAAGGAAAGGTTGATCTTTATCGATAATATAATATTCATTATCTACTTTTAACAAATTGTATCTTAAATTTTTTAATATAATATTTGCTTCAGAACTCATATATCTAACTCCATCCCCAATTCATTGGATTAATAGCATCTAATCCACTACTGATTGCTTCTCCTGCTTTATCGACCGTATCATTAAATGAATCTTTTACTGTATTGCCGAAATCATCTAATTTTCCGCCTACATAGTCTAAACCATCTTGTAAACCTAGAATGTTGTTATCATACATATAGTTAAAACCAGCAGTTAGAGCTGTACCTGCAGCCATAAAGCCGCGCCCTAACCATTTACCTGCACTAGTAATTTTGTTTCCTGTATGAAGAAATGCATGCCATAGGTATATAACGTGTGTTCATGAATCATTACTACCATTTGATTTTATTATTCGAATAGAGTGTTTAATCAATTTAATAACAAAGTAGTAGTATATAATAAGTCCTGGAACTGTTAGAATAGTAAACATAATTTGATAGGTTAAATCGAAGAAAAAGGTAAAACATATAAATTCCTATACCTCCCATAACGGTGCTTAAAAACATAAATACACTAGCCATAAAAGTTTGTATATAGGCAGTGATTTTTTTATCTTTATTTAATTTGTGTGTTTCGTTACTGTTCTTATATATGAACCATGCCAAGATAAGCATAATTATAGACCATATGCCAAATATAATATTATATACACTTAAGAAATTTATAATGATTGAAAGCATTCCCAGATTACGTAAGTTGTTAAATTTCATTTCGTTTACTCCTTAGTAGTAATATTACCATGGAAATTCTATAGAAAGTTCATTCTAACTCTACCGTCAGCAGTTAATACACAGCTTCTCCTGTAGCTTTTACATTCTAGTCTTCCTTTAATTTTAAAGTGAAGCGGTAATAGAAGTATATTTATAAATTTGAAACATTAGAGGAGGTAACACATTGGATAAAAGAAAATATTTCACATTATTCATTCCAACAGTAATTATACTAATTGCTTTATTCTTTATGTTACCAGAAGACAATGTACTATATGCTTTTATTGTTGTAGTACTATTTTGGATAACGTATTATACGTGGGTTTGGATTGATAAAAAGAAAGATAAGTAAAAACTTAAAAATCTTTGAAAGATACTAAATAGGTGCATCGATTCTTCTAGTCACATTGCCAGTTTTCTTGTCTTGCAATAAGTCATATACTGGATCAGCATAATGTAACCACAATTCTACTAAATCCGTACCAGTAATGAGGTCAATATTTAGTTTTTCTGCGTACTCCTTTGCATATGTTGAAAAATCTGATGTAGTAACAACATATCCCTTCGAAACATTTTCCTTCACCATATTTGAATGTAGGATAGCAATCGGTTCGAAAGACAAGTCCTCCTTATAGCATTTTACTTGTCCTAACACTTTATCTTCACCAAAACCATGCTCAATATCTACGCCAAAATCACCTGTGTTCTTGGTGATATAAGTGTGTTCACCATATTTATGTTTTAAAATATTAGCTATAAAATTTTCAAACTCTAAAGGTGTATTTTTAATAAAAGTTTTAGAACGGATAATTGGTTCATTTTCCGTACAAAATCGTTGATATATTCCAAACGCAAGTGTTTTTTTAAATTCATCGGTTACTTGATATTGTTTTTCTTGGAAATCATTCAATGTATTTTCGTTTTGTCTCCATATTAAGTACATAAAACCTAATAACATTAGAATTATAATGACAATAGTAAACAGTAGCATGATTTTATCACCTCATAATCATTATTGTCTTTTCCTCTGAAATTTAATCTCATTTTTATAATAATTGATACTTTTCTGTTTCCCTATATAATAGAACAATATATTCGCATAAATATATAAACATCATAGAGGAGAGGTTACGTTGATCAACTGGCTAGAAGAAAAGTTATGTGCATTAAATGTAAGATCATCAATGAATCAATCGGAAGGATTCACACGACTAGGCTATTCCGTTGAAGAAAAACAAGCACACGCGCAGTTTATAAAAATTGCGAATGAACTCGGTCTGCAAACGTCTGGAGACGAAGCAGGGAATCAATGGGCAGTGTGGAAAGTGGATGAGCAAGCTTCAACGATCGGACTCGGTTCCCATTTAGATACAGTATATAACGGAGGAGGTTATGATGGAGTCGCTGGTGTGCTGTGTGCATTAGCAGCAGTGAAGACATTACAAGAAAAGCAAATTACTCCGAAAAAGAATATCGCGATTATCTGTTTTGCATCTGAAGAATCAGCACGCTTCAGTGTTTCTACACTTGGTAGTAAAGCAGTGTCGGGAGAGTTAAACAAACAGGCGATTGAAACTATTTCTGATCAGGACGGCAAGACCATCAAACAAGCAATGGAACAGTCGGGCCTGAACTGGGAGACGGTGCAACAAGCAGAGCGCACGGAGACAGATTTGGAGCAGTTCCTCGAATTACATATTGAACAAGGTAAAATACTGGAAGACCAAGGGTTAGACATCGGTGTTGTTAATGGTATCGCCCGGCCAATTCGTCTAATAGTACGCTCTGAGGGAATGGCAAATCATACAGGGACAACCCCGATGAATAATCGTCAGGATGCGCTAGTCGCGATTGCTCCACTTATCACTTTTGTCGAAGAAGAAGCTTCTAAAATGAATGAACGAGGAGGAGCAAATATTGTAGCGACAATCAGTGTGGCGAATGTGAAGCCCAATGCGATGAATATGATTCCTGGAGAAGTTGAGTTAGGAATTGATATTCGCAGTACGGACAATGAGTTGAAACAAGAGCTTTTTGACTCCATAAACGAATTTTGTAACGACGTAGAGAGAAAAAGAGACGTAGCAATAACGATCACGACGCTTGTGAAGGATGCATCTGTCCAATTAGATAAAGACATGCAAGACAAGCTATCTGCAGTAAGTAAGTCATTAGGCTTTAAAACAATTTCAATGGATAGCGGTGCCGGTCATGATGTGATGAATATGGCATTGAAATGGCCGAGCGGATTAATTTTTATCCCTTCTCATAAAGGAATAAGCCACCATCCAGATGAATTTACAGAAACAAAGGATTTAGCCAATGGAACAAAAGTGATGGCAGCTTATTTGGAATCAGAAGTGGTTGGATAACATAAAAAAGATAGATGTAGCAGAAAAATGGCTCATCTATCTTTTTTATGCAGAATTTAAATCTCTTGAATATGTGTATGCTTAAATTCATCTGGGTACTTCAACCCGTAGCCAAAACAACGATCCATAAAGATATGTGCAACCCAAATGATAGATAGTGAAAGTAATAAATCTATCGCAAAGAAGATGGAACAAAAAATAAGTAGTAACGGCAGTATCAGGCTATGTCCGATGTTATAAATCATTGCACCTATCCTATTGTTCACTGCATATCCAATCATAGAAATATCAGGAATGAGTAAAAATACAAAAAACATCCAAATCGGAAAATCGAGCTGGCTATACATATAAAATGAAAATACAAAAGCAATTCCATACTCAATATGAACAATCTGTTTATTCGTCATCTTATCCTCCTTGCTTGAGTGTCTTTGAAAAATCCTAGCATTAATTCCTCGATGACACCTTGATTTCTTACATATTTATCTTCGTCAATTAGATCTTTGATTTTATGCACTACTTGCAATGCTTTTTGATAAAACTGAATGTTTTCTTCAAGACTAATTATTTTTTCGCCTAATAACGATACGGTGGAAACATTACATTCCGTTGATATAGGTTGGTCTCTTAACTGGAGTAATTGTTGAATCTCTTTTATGGTAAAACCTAATTGCTTTAATACAATAATAAACTGTAGCTGTTTCTCGCATTCTTCATTATATTCTCTGTAACCATTCTCTCGTCTTTTTGGTGTTAAGATGTTTTCTTTTTCGTAATAACGAATTGTATCAGCTTGAATTTGATATTTTGTAGCAAAGTCTTTAATTTGCACGCTCACAGCCCCCTATATCAACATAACATTGGATTAAACTCCAAGGTCAATAGTGAAAATATAAAATGTTCTTTCAAATATTATTACCATTATAATAGAAAACGAGGCGAAAAAGGATACCACAGACCAGGTAGTAGCAATCTGAAAGAAATTAATTCATCTTTTTTGTAGTAAAATATAGTCTATTATTATCTAGAAAGGAGAATGAATACATGATTACCCAAGCAGCCCAAGTTTCTATCTTAGTGAACAACATTGAAGAAGCAAAGCACTTTTATACTAAAAAATTAGGATTCATTGTTCGAGAAGAATTAGAATTTTCACCGGGATGGAAGTACGTGACCGTTTCACCAGATTTTACAAATGAAACAAGGCTAGAATTAGTCAAAGCCGAGACACCAGAGCAAGAAGAGATGATTGGTAAACAAGCCGCCAACCAAGTCTTGATTATGTTTTTAAGTGATGATATAGAGAAGGATTATTGTGAACTGAAAGCACGTGGTGTGATATTTCATGGTGAACCAAAACCAGTTCCTGGTGGAAAGGGCGTAGGTTTCGAAGATTTATATGGTAATGCCTTTGACCTATATCAACCAGATACCAATGAATGATAGGATACAACTGTATTACAAAGGCGTTCTTCTTTAAAACATTATTAAAAGTGATATCTCGTTATCCTTATAAATAACAGCTCTACATGGTCATCCATCATCCGGAATACCATAAAAAAGTACACCACTGTAAAAAGTGATGTACTTCATCCGTTTGATGGGATATTAGTCAACAAATATTTAGTTCGCACGCATTCCTCCAGTTGCACTAAATACATGTCCAGTAGCATAGCTTGCATGTTCTGAAGCAATGAACACATATAGTCCACCTAGCTCCGCTGGTTGTCCTGCACGACCTAAAGGTGTCGCCGGGGTTTCTTTACCGAACTTCGGAATATTCTCTTGCAGCTGACCACCGGATATTTGCAGAGCAGACCAGTAAGGGCCGGGCGCGACGGAATTAACACGGATTCCTTTGGAACTTAATTGTTTGGCTAAACCTTTGGTGAATCCAATAATGGCACTCTTCGTTGGCGCATAATCCATTAGAATTGGTGAGGGATCATAGCCTTCCACCGAAGAAGTGGTGATAATTGAGCTTCCTGCTGGCAGGTGCGGAATCGCTTCTTGAACCATCCAATACATGGAGAATACATTCGTTTGGAATGTGGATACTAATTGTTCTGTTGAAAGTTCCGTGATATCCTCTACAGCTTGCTGTTCTCCGGCAACCATCACTAACGTGTCCAATCCGTCTAATTCTTTAATAGCACTGTGTATTAACGAGCGGGCGAAATCTTCATCTCGTAAGTCACCAGGAAGTAATACTGCTTTTTGACCAGCATCTTCAATCAGTTCTTTTACTTCTAATGCGTCTGGTTCTTCTACAGGGAGGTAGTTAATCGCAACATCTGCTCCTTCCCGAGCATAAGCGATAGCGGCAGCTCTTCCAATACCAGAGTCACCGCCTGTAATTAATGCTTTTCTCCCCTTTAGTTGTCCCGATCCTTTATAAGTTTTTTCCCCGCAATCAGGAATAGGTGTCATTTCTCTTTGAATACCTGGTTGTTCTTGAAATTGTTTTGGAAAGTCTTCATTTGTATATTTCGTTCTTGGATTTTGTGGCATATGGATTGCATCCTTTCTTGAATTTGTACGTATAAGTTATTTTCCCGTGTATAACGGAAAATTAAACATCTATTTCAAAAAAGGTCCATCCAACTAACACATTACTATTTATATTTCATACATGTATCGCTTGAATTGCTGGCTCGTAAATGCCTTTAAGTGTCTGAACGCTATGCGTAAATTTTCTATGTTCTTCTTCATTCATTGGAACTTCAATTACTTCACAAACGCCATTCCGATTAATAATCGTTGGAACACCGATACATACATTGTCTACACTATATTCACCTTGAAGGAAGGTGCTGGTAGTTAAAATGCTATGTTCATCTTTTAATATTGCTTCTGTTACACGGACGAGACTCATCGCAATGCCATAGAAGGTTGCTCCTTTTTTCTGAATGATGCGATATGCAGCATCTCGAACATTAATGAAGATATCATCTAAGTCTTCCTTTTTATAGGTTTCACTTCGATTTAGATACGTAAGTAGTGGTACCGTTCCAATAGTCGCCGTGCTCCATAACGGGAGTTCCGTGTCTCCGTGCTCACCAATGATGTAGGCATGAATATTTTTCGGTGATAGATGGAAGTATTCTCCTAATTCATAGCGTAGCCTCGCTGTGTCGAGTGTAGTCCCGCTTCCAATTACACGATGAGGCGGTAGACCACTGAATGTTATGACTGCTTGCGTCAAGACATCGACAGGATTTGTAGCGATTAAAAAGATGCCATTGAATCCACTATTCATCACGTCAGCCACAATTTCTTTAAAGATTATCATGTTTTTTTCTACAAGGTCTAAGCGAGTTTCCCCGGGCTTTTGATTAGCCCCAGCACAAATACACACGATATCTGCATCTTTACAATCTTCGTATTCTCCTAACCATACATTAGTCAATGAAGGAGCAAAGGCTTTACCATGATTTAAATCCATTACATCACCTAATGCTTTATCCGCATCTAAATCAATAATTGCTAACTCTTCTGTCACACCTTGATTCATCAATGCAAATGCATAACTAATACCAACCGATCCACCGCCAATGAGTACCACACGATTCACTGCTTGTTGACTTGTTTTCATCTACATCACACCCTTATCGTTTAGAATATGAAATATCTTCCATCTATATTGTGAAACATTTCACAATTATTGTCAATATAAATTCTGAAATTTAGAAAACATTTTGAAGTTCAATACATAGGAAGGGGGCTGCTTATTTTTTATACTAGTACAGTTATTCGAAAGAACCTATTAGAAAAAGTGTTTATTGACGTGATCTATTAACACAGAGCTCTTACTAAAAAGGCAAAATAGTTAATAGAGCGGCTCAAAAACCAAAACGAAGCTTAGGAAACCGGAAAAAAGTGGTAAATAGAGCACCCCAGCCTACACAAGCCTCGCAAATCCAACTCCGGTCCCCGTTAACAAATAATCGCTTCAAATATGTAGAAACCACTTCTCATTATATTAAGAAATAATTTTTTCACAAGCACTTTCATCACAGATAATAAACAACTTGGCATCATTTGGGATAGGCGCGGATAATTGTTTAATAATCGATAAATCATTTCCATTTGATATCAGCATGGCACCTTGAGCTGCTAAATCGGAACGAGCATCATCATAGGTCTGCCAGGTGTCTTTTTTACTGATGGAGTACAAATCATACGCTGTATTGCTGGTTAGTTGTCTAATAATTTCACTTGAGCCATTGTATAAAATGGAACGTGCTAAATGGGCTGCTGTATCATTTGCAGTGATAAATTCCTCAACAGAGACATGTTGAAATGCTTTAATATGTCTTGATTCTAAAACCTCGCATATTGTATAAATATTTTTTTCGTATTCTTTTCCGATACTTTCTAATGTCGTGGCAATTAACAGCGTTTGACCATCTGCTTGGGATGTTGCGACACTATCTTCTGAAGCAAAAACCATTACCGATTTACTTTTTAGTAAGTTTGCTTGGAACAATACATCGGTATTTGCTGGGTTCCCATGAACGAACTCTACTTGTTCATGTAAAATCGGTATTTTGCTAACTGCTTCATCAATGATGACGATAGATATATCTTCAAAGGTTTTTAGTAATTCGTCTAGCGTAATACTAGCCTTTTTTGTCCAATTTATTAAGATAATATGATCTTCTGTTGTGATATTCAATTTGCCTGCCTCCTTTAATCGTTTCCGAACACTTAGAAAATCAATTGCTTTACCAATAAAAATAGTCATGATTCCAATTCCAATAATATATAAAAACATTGCGAATATTTTACCGGGACCAGTGGTTGGCGACACATCACCATATCCTACGGTTGTCACTGTTGTCATTGTCCACCAAAGCCCCTCAAAAGGATCTGCAAATGTATCAGGTTCTAAAAAATAGATAAAGTAACTACTTGCCAGAACCAACGTGAATGTCGAAAGTAAAAGAAACCAATTATTTAATCGGATGACTTTTACAAACAAATGCCTGAAAAAGATCATCGTATTCCCCCTTATCTACACATAACATTTTACCTATTAAAATAGTAACACAAAGTCAAACTTCATTCTGTAGTGAATTTTATTCCCCCTCCACACACGGAATGGTAGTACTCAAGTGCATTATCTACAATGCCCTTGAAAAGTAGCTTAGCATCACGGCCATAAGATAGGATAGAAAAAGCAGATAAGCTCTCATTACAATTTGGATTTATATATATTATAATTTAAACTAATTCCTATTCATTTTTACGCTTATAACTTATGTATACAACCTCTTTTGTTAAGTTTTTGTAAACTAGCTTTTTTGTGAAAAGTATATATGTTACGATCATTATTGAGTTTCGATAACGAATTCCGATATCGAAACTGACACTATTGGAGGTATAATTTTGGAGGATAGAGTATTACGAAAGCTGTTTCTAGGGTTTATACACATTCATATTCTGCACCATGCGAATGAACACCCGGTTTTTGGGTTATGGATGTTAGAAGAATTAAGAGAGCATGGATATAGTATAAGTGCGGGAACGCTTTATCCAATTCTACATTCGATGGAAAAAGACGGACTACTTTTAAAAGAGGATCGGAACGTCGAAGGAAAGATTAGAAAATATTACACAGCAACAGACAAGGGAGTAGTAATTTTACAAGAGGCAAGAGAAAAAGCATATGAACTCTTTAAAGAAATCAAAGACTAACTTCACAAAGGAGTATATGGTATATGAGTTATAAACAAAATGAAAAATCTTCATTAAAAGCGTTATTGGAAATACTATTTATTTCAACTCGATTAGGACTAACTTCTTTTGGAGGGCCAATTGCGCACCTCGGTTATTTTCACGATGAGTATGTAAGAAGAAGAAAATGGATGGATGAAAAAAGTTACGCGGACCTTGTTGCGTTAGCACAGTTTTTACCAGGTCCAGCTAGTAGTCAGGTGGGAATCGGAATAGGTGTGATGCGCGCAGGTACCCTGGGTGGAATAGTCTCTTTTATCGGATTCACGATACCATCTGTTGTTGCACTCGTTATCTTTGCTTTATTGATGCAAAGCTTTAATGTGGGAGAAATGGGCTGGATACATGGGTTAAAATTAGTTGCGGTTGCTATTGTAGCGCATGCAATAATTGGAATGGCAACTAAATTAACACCTGATTTACAACGAAAAACGATTGCCTTAGTTGCCCTGGTCGTTACGCTTTTATGGCAAACAGTCTACTCACAAGTCGTTGTAATTTTGATTGCAGCAATGATTGGTTATGTTATATACAAAAATTATAGCAATGATGTACAAGCATCACATACACACGTAAAAATATTAACGAAAAAGTTTGGTTTTATTTGCATGTCATTGTTTTTTGGTTTGTTATTACTTTTCCCAATCCTAAGGGAAATAACGACCTCCCATTGGGTTGCTATGTTTGATAGCTTTTATCGCTCAGGTTCGCTTGTTTTTGGTGGTGGACATGTTGTTCTTCCACTGTTGGAAAGAGAGTTTGTACCTACAGGTTGGGTAAGTGAAGAAGCTTTCTTAGCGGGATACGGTGCTGCACAGGCTGTACCTGGACCATTATTTACATTTGCTGCTTATCTAGGAGCAGTTATGAATGGATGGATCGGTGGTTTGGTTGCTACCATAGCTATATTCTTACCGGCATTTTTATTAATATTAGGTACCTTACCGTTTTGGAATAGTTTGAGAAACAACCACAAGATAAAAGGAGCGTTAATGGGAGTAAATGCTGCCGTAGTAGGTATATTGATTGCAGCTTTCTATCAGCCAATATGGACAAGTGCAGTTCTATCTCCAATTGACTTTGCTTTTGCTGCGATATTATTCAGTATGCTTGTATATTGGAAACTTCCACCGTGGGTGATAGTTCTAACAGGGGCTATTGGTGGAACATTGATTTCATATATTTAAGGTATGAATGAAAAAAAAAGGTTGGACAAAAGTATTTACTCAAATGATAAATCCGAATGAATTGATGATGAGAACCAGCTTCAGAATTATACTCTGCTTATCCAACGGCGGCTGGTGAGCCTTCGGATGCTTCGCATTCCGAGGTCTCACCTATGCCTCAATCCCACAGGATAAGGAAGACCTCGACAGCATTACATCGCACGCAGAAAATCGATTTTTGATTTTCAAGGAGTCTCCGTATATAACTATCATCTGTCTTATGCCCAATATCTAGTTATGCCACTATACAATTTACCAGCCGGATAGAAACTGCAATGCTCTCTCTACTTTTCCTCCACAATAATATTATCAATCAATCTTGCTTTGGAAAATTTCATCGCTAACGATATAAAAATCCTACCAGTAATCTGAGTTTGTTTCACGAGCTCGGGATAGCTATAGACCGCGATCTCTTCAATAGTCCCTGATGTATGTTTGGTTAAATGGGTGTGAATTTCATCGATAATGATATCGCTATTTCGTTCACCCGCATCATATAATTCTTTAGCTTTTAATAGACTTTGATATAAATGAACAGCTTCTTGTCGCTCATTCTCTGTTAAGTAGATGTTGCGAGAGCTTTTTGCTAAGCCATCTGATTCACGTATGGTATCCATGCCTTTAATAGTAATCGGTTGATTAAATTCTTCGACCATCTTTTCGACAATTGCCAGTTGCTGTGCGTCCTTTTTTCCGAAATAGGCGATATCAGGACGAATAATATTAAATAACTTATTGACGACGGTTACCACACCGTCAAAATGACCCGGACGCTTGGCTCCTTCTAGTACTTTCGCCATTCGATGGACGTTTATCGAAAGTTCGAGAGGCTTTGGATACATCTCTTCCACGCTTGGGTAGAAGGCATAATCGGCACCTAAAGCATCTAACTGTGCTTGGTCATCTTCCATGGTTCTTGGATAAGCATCGAAATCTTCATTAGGCCCAAATTGCAGTGGGTTTACAAAGATGCTGACTACAGTATAATCATTGTCCGCGATCGATTGCTTAATCATTTGTAAATGTCCGTCATGCAATGCCCCCATGGTTGGTACAAACCCAATCTGTTTATTATTTGTCTTCCATGTTTGACTAAGGTTTTGCATTTCTTTTATGGTCGTAATTCTTATTGTCATTCGTCTACCTCGTTCATAATTTGTTTCTTATATGTGTATTCTTCAGCAGGAAACGCTTGTCGCTTCACTTCGTCATGATAATTTTTTAATGCTTCTACTCCGGTAGAAAAGTCACCATAGCGCTTTACAAACTTTGGTTTATGCTCCACACCATAATTAAGCACGTCATGATACACAAGTACTTGTCCATCCGTTCCTACACCAGCACCAATCCCAATTACTGGAATCGTTAGTGTCTCGGTTATTACTTGGGCGAGGTCGCTCGGTATTGCTTCCAAGACAAGCATCATCGCACCACTTTTTTCAACAAGTTTAGCATCTTCAATTAGCTGTTTAGCGGCTTCCTTGGAGGTTGCTTGTAGTTGGTAGCCTGTGATACCGAAACTCTGCGGTGTCAGTCCAAGATGAGCAACGACAGGAATACCGATAGCATGGCATTTTTTAATAACAGGAGCGGCATGCGCACCTTCGATCTTTATAGCGTTTGCATTGGTATCTCGGTATAATTCGATCGCAAATGCCGTATCGGCGCTTTCATCAATACCGATTGTTCCAAAAGGCATATCGACGACAACATAAGTGTCCTTCGCGCCACGACGTACTGCACGCGCATGGTGCTTCATATCCTCGAGAGTTACATCGACAGTGCTTTCATAACCAAGTACTGTCATCCCTAACGAATCACCGACGAGAATCATATCTATTTCAGCAGCTTCCGCTTGCTTTGCGCTCGGATAATCATAGGCGGTCAACATGGAAATTTTTTCTCCATCATGCTTCATTCGCATGAAATCTTTCAAGGCTTTCATTTTTCGTCACCTACTATTTTTATTCTTGTACTTATTATAGAATTATCTGTATAGATTAACAATGCGTTTCGTAGATAAAAAGGAGCATAGCTATGAAAAATTTTGGAGTTATTGGACCAGGGGCAGTTGGTTCCGTAATCGCAGAAATTTTGTTGGAAAATGGCCAACGTGTACATTTATTAGGAAGAAATGCTGGTGAAGTACGTATCGAACGAGAAGGGCAGTTGTCTGAAGGAACATTGTCCGTAGAAGAACTGTCCAGCTTTCAAACAACTCTTGATTATATTTTTATCGCAGTAAAAGGAACACAGCTATCGAACGTGCTTCCAATTGTAGAAAAGCTTTCACATGAAAATACAGTAACGATTATTTGTCAAAATGGCTATGGGCAACTCGAACGAATAAATATGCCGCATACCTATCAAGCAGTAGTGTATATTAGCGGGCAAAAAAAAGATCAAACGATAACGCATTTTCGTGACCGGAAATTAATTTTACCGGAAAATAAAGACACAATCGCGTTACATCAATTTATTGGGGAAAGTGATCTTGTTATTCAAATTAGCCCTAATTATCTTAACGATATGTGGTTTAAGCTAATCGTCAATCTCGGGATTAATTCCGTCACTGCATTGAGTCGAAATACCGCACGTATTTTAACCAATGAAAAGGTCAGAAACCTGTGTGAATCATTGATTGAAGAAGGGATTAAGATTGCTAATGCGGAAGGGATCCATTTTGAGAATTCTACCATAAAAGACATTATGGATATTTATGATGGCTATCCGCCGAATATGGGTACGAGCATGTATTACGATGTGTTAAATGGTAACCCGATGGAAATTGATTATATTCAAGGATTTTTATATCGGAAAAGTCAGGAGCATGGCTTAAATACTCCGCATATAGATACGGTGTATAGCTTGTTGGTGGCGAGCGAGCTAGGGTGAGAAACCCAAAAGCGGGTTACAATGGGCTACGTCGGAATATGATTTATTCAACTATAAGAGATGGATCCAGGAAAATCCTGAAGACTTAATTAGTGTAGAAGTCATTTGGTTAACGGATCATTGTGACTGAATAATATGATCATTAACAAATGCTTGTATAAAAAATAATTCATTATCATTAGGATTCCTTTTATTTTCTAACTTGAAAGACTCTATCGCATTTTCTAGTGAAATGGACTTTACAACATGACTTGCTGTTGTTAGCTCTTCCCAATATATATTCATTTCATTTAAATCACAGATAGATTCATGACCTAGTAGGAACATTTCAGCATCATATTTTTGAATGTCTTTCATCATAGGCAATAACAAGGATTGCTTGTAATGAAATAAAGAATTTGTCGTTGTCCCATATGCACAATCACCTAAAAAACAACTTTTTCATCAGGAATATAAATAATTGTAGAGTCATCTGTATGAGTACTTTTAATACGTTCGAGAATGCAAACTTTATTACCTAAATCAATAGTTAATGTATTTTCAAAGATTACATCTGGAGATTTCAATTTAAACCTGTCCCTGTTTGGCATATCGGTTTGTATAATCTCCATACACATAGCACTCATCTGATTAGTAGTCACATACTTTTGTAGTGAACGGTCATCATAGGATAAACGTTGCCATTCTTTTATCAATTCGTTTGTTTGATGATTAACTATAATAGTCGCATCAAATTCATTCATTCCGAGGAAATGATCCCAATGTGCATGGGTAATAACAACATACTTAACTTGCGGAACATTTAGCTTCTCGATTTCGATTAAAAAGTCCTTAGCATGCCGAGGTGAATTGCCAGCATCTATGATTAGACTATATCGGTCACCACATACCAGTCCTAATGTTGGTCGTTCCTTATCCTCTTGATTGGATAAATAATAAATAGTATCACTTAATCTATTTAACATGTTATTTTTCCTCTTTTCTAAATATTTTCATTTTATGAGAGAGAGAAAATCTACATGCTTTAGTCTATAGTTATGAAATAGATTTCCTCTTATTATTCTTTTACCATTGGACTTGTACCTCCATATGATTTCAAATTAGTCAAAGCTGGTTCAACTCGTTTAAATCAGGCCGTCAGCCTATTTTCAAACCCTCTACAACTTAAACCCAGTACGACTCTTAAAACGCTTTAATATTATTGAGCTCTCGACACGTGTAATGCCTTCAACTGAATACAATTCTTCATTAATAAAGACTTCTAATTTCTGAAAATCCTCAACTAATACATGTGTGTGTAAGGTGCTTGGTCCCGTCATTTGATAGATACTAGCCACTTGCGGATGATTGGCTAAATTTTGTGCTACCTCCTGCAATTGCATTGGTTCAACATCTATATCAAAAAATGCGGACACTTGTTTTCCATATTTCTCTGAGTTGATTACTACCGTAAATTTTTCAATGACACCTTTTTCTTTTAAGTTTTTAATGCGATCTTTTACCGCAACACGAGACAAGCCAACCTTTTCTGCTAGCTCTACATACGATAAGCGGCCATCTTCTGAAAGTTCTTCTAATAGCATTTTATCAATGTTATCAAGTTTCATAGTTTTCGGCTCCTATAATTATATTTCAGGCTAAATTTAGTTTATCAGAATATGACAAGAAGAAAAACGACATGTTATCAATATTATAACTAACAACATAAAGTAAGTAAAATTTACTAAATGCATTAAATTAGTAAGTAAAATTTTATCAAAACTTTACAATTGTACAAAAAATATATTGACAGCCGTATAGTTGTTTATTATTATATTAACTAATTTACAAAAAGTATGAAATTACTGACAAATAAGAGGAGGAAATGTCATGAAACGTCGTTTATGTAGTGTTTTAGTTCTATTTTGTCTATTTTTATTAGCAGCATGCAGTCCCCCAAGTACGAGCAGCGGGGAACAGGCGGAGAATTATCCTTCTAAAGATATTCAGTTAATTGTACCCTGGGACGCTGGTGGAGATACTGATGCGATTAATCGAATTGTCGCAGAAGAGTTGGAAAAGGAATTAAATACAACGGTTGTCGTGAAGAATATAGCTGGTGGAAGTGGAGTCGTAGGAGCACAACAAGCGCTTCAAGCAAATAACGATGGGTATACACTACTTGCTGTTCATGATTCCGTAGCGATGTCCCAGCTAACCGGACAAGCAGACTTTGGTTACTTTGACTTTGAACCTGTATCTTTAATGACTTCTACATATCAACTCGTTGCTACGAATCCTTCAAATCCGTGGGACTCAATGGAAGAAGTAGTAGCTGATGCAAAAGAAAATCCTGGACAAATAACGTATGGAGCATCGATTGGATCTACCTCCCAGTTAGAACCTGCTTTAATCCAAACAGCGTCAGATATCGAATTTAATATCGTAGGTTACGACGGCACAGCGAACAGAATGAAAGCAGTTGTAGCAAATGACGTACAATTAGGAAGTGTGTCTATTGCTGCAGGTAAGGATTATATGAAAGATGACCGAATGAAATTATTAGGTTATACAGGAGAAGAGAGACATCCTGATTTACCAGATGTACCTACATTACAAGAACAAGGAATTGATGTCGTCAATGCAGCGAACCGTGGAATTGTTGTTCCAAAAGACACACCGGAAGAAATTGTCTCTAAACTAAATGAAGCATTAGAGAATGTGGCTAATAGCGACTCGTTTAAAGAGAGAATAGATGCAATTGGAACAGATGTGAACTTTAAAGGAACAGAGGAATACGTTGATTTCCTGCAAAACAATGAAAAAGACATGGAAGAATCACTAGAAAAAAGTGGCTTACTAGATAAGTAGGAGGTTTATAGGCATTGACTAGTGCAAAACGTGATTTGTTAAATGCGATTCTCTTGTTAGGGTTCAGTGGGTTAGCTTATATCGGTTCAACTCAAATACCGATTCAAGGATTCGGAAAAACAGAAGCCAATTTCTTTCCAAATATTATTATTGCCGTATTAGTGTTTTTAAGTGTTTGTTTGCTTGCGCATAGTATATATCGCTTCACGAAAGAACCAAAAGCGAAGAACGTATCAATACGTAATGCCTTCCGTAGCAATAAAAAAGTCATCATCACGTTTGGGTTATTCGCAGCATATGTGTTTATCCTGCCATACGCTGGATATTTTATTGCTTCAATCTTATTTTTGATTAGTTTATATACCGTCTTAGCACCCAATAAGAATAAAATTATTCTCGTTAGTTTATTCATGATTGGATTGGTTTTCATATTATATGTGGTATTTCAACAGGTACTATCCGTATTTCTACCTCCTGGCATACTCTTTTAAAAGGAGAATTAACTAAATGGAATCTATTTTATTAAGTATTGAAGCGATTTTAAATGTACAAACCATTCTTATCCTGCTTACGGGAGTAGTTGCAGGTATCATTATAGGAAGTATACCCGGCTTCACGATTACCATGGGAGTAGCTTTAACGTTGCCATTTAGTTTTGGAATGGAGCCAATCAATGGAATCGCACTGATGATGGGCGTTCAAGTTGGTGGTAGTTCAGGAGGCTTAATCACGGCTTGTTTATTAGGGATTCCAGGAACTCCTTCAGCGATGGCGACTACGTTTGATGGTTATCCCATGGCAAAAAGTGGACAACCCGGTAAGGCGTTAGCGATTGGATTGTGGTCTTCCTTTGTTGGTACGATTATATCCGGCATTATTTTAATTTTCACTGCACCGATTTTAGCAGAATGGGCACTAGCCTTTGGGCCATGGGAAATGTTTGCTCTCATGTTATTCGGTATTAGTGCCATTGCAAGTCTCAGTGATGGTTCATTGTTAAAAGGCTTAATCGCTGGTAGTTTAGGATTAATGTTTTCGATGGTAGGATCCGATCCGCTTACCGCTGTGTCGCGATTTACCTTCGGGTTCACTGAACTGATGGCTGGGTTTAACTTTCTCCCTGTTCTAATTGGGATATTTGCTTTTTCTCAATTAATGGATGATATACGTAAACCACCAGGCCAATTATCTCTCGATAGCAGTGCTTCAGTTTCTTATCCTATACTTAAAACCATCCGAGACTTATGGAAATCCGGAGTGAATGTGATCCGGTCGAGCCTAGTAGGTACATTAGTAGGTATCTTACCAGCAGCCGGTGGTAGTATTGCCAATATCTTAAGCTATGATGTTGCGAAAAAGTTTTCCAAGAAGCCTCAAGAATTTGGCAAAGGGAGTAAGGATGGATTAATTGCTGCGGAATCTGCGAATAACTCTTCCATAGGTGGTTCGCTTGTACCGATGCTCTCATTCGGGATCCCAGGTGATGCCGTTACGGCAATGATGCTTGGAGCTTTATTAATTCACGGTATTCAACCAGGACCATTGTTAATGCAAAACCAGCCTGTACTTGTGAATGGAATATTTATTTCATTATTCATCGCGGCCATTTTAATGTTGATTATCCAAAGTTTTGGTATCAAAGTTTTTATGAAGATTAACCAAATCCCTCATCATTTATTAGTTCCTATCGTTCTATTATTATGTGTATTAGGAAGTTTTGCTGTAAATAATCGAATCTTTGATGTGTGGGTACTATTAATTTTCGGGCTAATCGGTTTTTGGATGAAGGCGAACAAGTTTCCATTAGCACCATTTATTTTAGGGATTATCTTAGGACCAATGATTGAAGAAAACTTGCGTCAAGCGGTGTCGGTAAGTTCTGATCTGTCTATGTTTTTCACTCGTCCGATCTCAGCAGGTTTAATTGTCTTATCCATAATATCGATGGGTTATGGAATCTATAGTAATATGAAGATGAATAAAAAAGTGGAAGAATAATAGAAGAGGTTGTTCAAAAAGTCCGGTGAAAATGACACTTAACAGGGGGACCTTCTGCTAAAATAGTCCACGTCCTGTGGGCAACGCAGAAATCACCACGTCCTGTGGAAGCTCGTTGGCTTGCTTTTTTAGTTCCTCACGTATTAACTGCATACGTTCCGGTACTTAAAGCTACGCCGCATCGATCTTCTCGGTCCTTTCCATCCTCCTTTTGAACACGCACTAGAAAGGGAGATTTGATGAATTTTTTTCATACAGAAACATATCCTTATACAAATCCGAGGCATGCAACCTATGCAAAAAATGGAATGGTGGCAACATCTCAACCACTCGCCTCAGAAGCAGGACTTTCGATATTAAAAAAGGGTGGTAATGCCATAGATGCTGCTATCGCTACAGCGGCATGTTTAACGGTCGTTGAACCGACTTCGAATGGGATCGGCGGCGATGCTTTTGCGTTAGTGTGGACAAAAGGTAAACTGCATGGACTTAATGCAAGTGGCCGTTCACCTCAATCGATCTCCATTGATAAGGTGAAAGAAACAGGAAATGAACAGATTCCTAAATATGGATGGATTCCCGTTACCGTACCTGGAGCACCGAGCGCTTGGGCAGCTTTATCTAAGAGGTTTGGCAAGCTTTCGTTACAAGAAGTATTACAACCAGCGATTGACTATGCACAAGAAGGATATCCTTTGTCGCCGACGTTAAGTAAGTTTTGGAAAAAAGCGTATACCGTATTTAAAAAGGAATTATCCGATGACATGTTCCATGAATGGTTTGAAACATTTGCTCCAAACGGTCGTGCTCCAGAAACAGGAGAGATTTGGAGTTCGCCTAACCATGCCAAAACATTACAAGAGATTGCCGATACTGACAGTGAATCTTTTTACCGAGGAGAAATAGCAGCGAAAATAAGTGCATTCTCGGAAGCGAATGACGGATTTTTAACATCAGAGGACCTGGCAGCCCATCAAGCAGAGTGGGTGAACCCAATAAAAGTAAACTACCGTGGTTATGATGTTTGGGAAATACCACCAAATGGGCAAGGGATTATCGCTCTACAGGCATTGAATATTTTAAAAGGATTTACATTTGGAACGAAAGAGGCAACCGACACATACCATAGGCAGATTGAGGCGATTAAGCTGGCTTTTGCTGATGGGCAAGAACATTTGACAGAAGAAAATCATATGAGACATTCGGTAGAAGATTTATTAAGTGACTCTTATGGAGAGTATCGAAGAGGGTTAATTGAAGATGAAGCGATGCAACCGGAAGCAGGCGAACCAGCACTAAGTGGTACTGTATATCTAGCAACGGCAGACAATGAAGGAAACATGGTTTCTTTTATACAAAGTAATTATATGGGATTTGGTTCTGGCCTTGTAGTTCCTGGTACAGGAATTGCCCTGCAAAATCGCGGGCATAATTTTTCGATGGATCCGAATCATGTGAATGCACTAGCTGGAAACAAGCGGACGTATCATACGATTATTCCTGGATTTTTAACAAAAGATGCCGAGCCAATTGGTCCTTTTGGTGTGATGGGAGGGTTTATGCAACCTCAAGGTCACGTACAAGTAATCATGAATACCATTGATTTTCAGTTAAATCCACAAGCAGCTTTAGATGCACCAAGATGGCAATGGATGAAAGACAAACAAGTAGAAGTGGAAAACACCTTTCCACACCACATCGCAATGGACTTAGCGAGGAAAGGTCATAACATACGTATTCAATTAGAACCGAATAGTTTTGGGCGTGGACAGATCATTTGGAGAAATCCCGAAACAGGAGTACTGGTTGGCGGAACGGAATCCCGTACGGATGGTACGGTTGCCGCTTGGTAAGTAACAACAACAGCTTAGTAAAGGAATTTGCTATATGAGAACACATTGGAATATTTTTATCGCTTTTTTTCGCGTAGGTATGTTGGGATTTGGTGGAGGGCCTAGTTCCATACCGCTCATTTATAAAGAAGTAGTGGAAAAATATAAATGGATGAATGATGAAGATTTTGGTGATGTATTAGCACTTGCGAATACACTTCCAGGACCAATAGCGACCAAGCTTGCGGGTTATATCGGTTATCAAGTTACAGGCTTTTGGGGAATGCTTAATGCAGTACTAGCTGGTATTGTACCAACGATTTTTCTAATGGTAGGTTTGTTAGTGTCACTGTCATCTTTTAGAGAATATGATTGGGTGCAAGGAATGACGGCTGCAGTTATCCCTGTTGTAGCAGTGATGCTAGCGACATTGACCTGGCAATTCATTGAAAAAGCCGGAAGCGGAATGGGTTGGCTACAAACAGGTATCATGTTAATCATTGTTTTTGTTCTACTCGAAATGTTACACATCCATCCTGGAATTCTTATTGCAACGTTGTTAGCCATAGCATTATTAAAAAAGAATAAGATACCTGAACAAGAGGAAGAGAGAACAGCAAGGGAAGGTGGTTCGTAATGGTTTATTGGGAACTATTTATCGCCTTTTTTATACCAGGAATTCTCGGTTATGGAGGAGGTCCAGCTTCGATTCCATTAGTCGAAAACGAAGTGGTAAGTCGATTCGGCTGGATGACTGTTCAAGAATTCAGTGAAGTGCTTGCGCTAGGTAATTCTTTACCTGGACCAATTGCTACGAAGATGGCAGGTTATATTGGCTATGATGTTGCAGGTGTTATCGGTGCTTCGGTATCTGTATTTGCAACAGTCGCCCCATCGCTAGTATTAATCCTTGCGCTATTAGGCATACTTTATCGGTATAAGAATTCTCCAAAAGTAAAAAGAATGACGTTGTACATACGACCGGTGATTGGAATCTTACTGGGTGTGATGGCATGGAATTTCTTTAGTGAATCATACATCGGTATTGGATTCTGGCAAACAGCTATTCTAGCAGTCGCTAGTTATTTTCTTATGGAGCGTATAAAATTACATCCTGCATTTGTAATTGCAGGTGCATTAATTTATGGTGGGTTTTTGTTGTAATGGATAATAAAGCAGCTATCAAATGGGTTGATAGCTGCTCATATTTCACTTATTTCCCGTCACGATTCCAAAATCTCGCTTCGGCAACGGCTTCTACAAATTGTTTCGCATTATTGGTAACAACGCCTTTTTCATCTGTTAGTCCTAAATCATGAAGTACAGAAGCACCATCTTGAATAGCACCAATTGGTTTATAGTGCATATAAGCTTCTTTAACGAAGTTGGGAGCTTCTTTTGTAAATAATGGTTTTGTTCCTTCTTTGTTGACAATTAGAATTGCATCAAAGAGGACAGAATCTGCCGTCATAAAGGTGTGGTGCACTGGAATTTTGGATCCACCTTTACTTGATATCGATCCTTGGTGATCGCTGATGATCTCTGGATTGATGTTTGCTTTGTTCAGCGCTTT
The DNA here is from genome assembly GCF_000340475.1 of Oceanobacillus kimchii X50. Classification (NCBI taxonomy): domain Bacteria; kingdom Bacillati; phylum Bacillota; class Bacilli; order Caryophanales; family Bacillaceae; genus Oceanobacillus; species Oceanobacillus kimchii. Next base: position 3,486,234 of record NZ_CM001792.1, on the reverse strand, counting down.
TATATAGGAGAATAATTCTTCATCGAATCCATCAGAGACAATAATTCCTACTTTACGAGTATCCGCTTTTTTCTTCGTGTTGGCTTGACTTAAAGCAGGGGAAGATTTTGTATAGTTTATATCTTTTTTCTTCGGTACAGCTAGTCCAAGGTTTTCTGCAATTCCTGTTACTAAGTCGTGATTTACATTTGAGAACATATCGAGAACTTGTTCACGAATCGCTACTTCCTGACATTTCCCAAGTTCAAAGCTAAATGCATCAATGATATGTTGTTTCTCTACATCGCTCATACTGTTCCAGAATAAAGCAGCTTGTGTAAAGTGATCTTCAAAACTAACACTTCGAGCCCGCACTTTCTTGCCTTCCACCTTCTCTTGGTAGTGTTTATAACCGCCTTCTTCTTCACTAACAGGTGTTGGTGTGTTATCCGCTAAGGAGTTTTTATGGTAGCTAACTTGTCCAGAATTAATCGTTTGTCGGCCGTATCCATCACGTTGATTATTATGGAATGGGCAGACAGGTCGATTAATTGGTAGTTCATGAAAATTTGGTCCACCTAAACGAATGAGTTGCGTATCTGTATAAGAAAATAGACGTGCTTGTAACAACGGATCATTCGTAAAATCAATTCCTGGTACGACATGACCTGGATGAAATGCAACTTGCTCGGTTTCCGCAAAGTAATTATCTACATTTTGATTCAATGTCATTTTACCAACAATTTTTACAGGAACATCTTCTTCTGGCCAAATCTTGGTTGGATCTAGAATATCAAAATCGAAGTTAAATTCATCTTCTTCTTTAATGATTTGCAATCCTAGCTCGTACTCTGGATATTGGCCATTTTCGATCGCGTCATAAAGGTCACGACGTTGAAAGTCAGGATCATTACCGTTTAATTTTTGTGCTTCATCCCAGATCACGGAATGAACGCCTAAAACCGGCTTCCAGTGGAATTTTACAAAGAATGCTTGTCCTTCTTCATTAACAAAACGGAACGTATGCACTCCAAAGCCTTCCATCATTCGAAAACTTCGTGGAATTGCTCGGTCGGATAGATGCCACATAATCATATGTGCGGTTTCTTGATTATTAGCAACAAAGTCCCAAAATGTATCATGTGCAGATGCTGCTTGTGGGATTTCATTGTGTGGTTCAGGTTTTACCGCGTGAATTAGATCTGGGAATTTAATGCCATCCTGGATAAAGAAGACTGGAATATTATTTCCAACTAGGTCATAATTTCCTTCATCTGTATAAAATTTTGTTGCAAATCCTCTGACATCACGCGCCAAATCACCTGATCCACGAGAACCTGCTACGGTAGAAAAGCGAACAAAGACAGGTGTCTTCTTGCCAGCTTCACTAAGGAAATCTGCTTTTGTATATGGGGCAAGTGATTCATAAGCTTCAAATTCCCCATGGGCAGCAAATCCTCTTGCATGAACGACACGTTCCGGAATGCGTTCATGGTCAAAGTGGGTGATTTTCTCTCGCAAATGAAAGTCTTCTAATAATGACGGACCACGATCACCTGCTTTTAGTGAAAATTCATCTTCATTCATTTTTAATCCTTGATTTGTTGTTAGTGCTTTTCCTTTATCATTAACTCGGAATTTATCTAGTTGTTGGTTCTTTTTGTTTTGCTCTTGATTACTCATATTGGTTCCTCCTTTAAATGTGAGAAGTGTTAATTTTCCATTCCCTTTAAGAATAAGATTAAACAAATGAGAATAGAAAAATCAGTATTTCAGGAAATTATTCCTAGTTACTCAGGAAGGTAATGAAATGCCATATCAAAAATAAAGAATTAGTGGTACACTACAATCAATAAATTGAAAATTTGTTTAAATGTGAAGGGAGAAATCCAATGAAATATAAAAAGGTACGTTGGGGGATTATTGGTTGTGGGGATGTAACAGAAGTAAAAAGTGGACCTGCTTTTCAAAAAGTGAGCAATTCCCAACTAGTGGCAGTCATGCGAAGAACCGGTGAATTAGCAAAAGACTATGCAGAACGTCATGGTGTGCCAAAATGGTATGATGATGCGGATGCTTTAATCAACGATTCAGAAGTGGATGCGGTATATATCGCAACTCCACCAGGTTCTCACAAAGAGTATACATTGAAGGTGGCTCAAGCAGGAAAGCCGGTATATGTCGAAAAACCAATGGCATTGAACGAGGCAGAATGCCAGGAGATGATTCAAGCGTGTAAAGATGCAGACGTTCCATTGTATGTTGCCTATTATCGAAGAGCACAACCTAGATTTAAAAAGGTAAAGGAACTATTGGACGCACGAGCCATCGGTGACGTACGTTTTGTGTCTACCACGCAATATCAAAAGATCGCTGATGATATAAAAGAGCAACCGTCACTTCCATGGCGGTTACAACCAGAAATATCGGGGGGCGGCCTGTTTTTTGACCTTGCCAGTCATACATTAGATATTCTTGATTTCTTACTTGGGCCTATCGAAGAAGTGCATGGAATAAAGTCCAATCAAGCGGGATATTACGAAGCAGAAGATATTGTAACAGGCATCTATCGATTTGAGTCTGGGGTACATGGTATAGGAAATTGGTGTTTTACTGCTTTTGAGAATGTAGATAAAAACGAAATTGTCGGGAGCGAGGGGAAAATTACGTTTTCCACCTATGGGGATGATCCAGTCGTTTTGACAACTGCTGATGGGCAAGAAGAATGGTCATTTGAGCGTCCGAAGCATGTCCATCAACCGTTGATTGAAACGATCATGAAAGATTTAACCACAGAAACTAAACAAAGCCCTAGCACTGGTGAAAGTGGCGCTAGAGCAAATTGGGTCATGGATGAGTTAACGAAATAACAATATCTTACTTTAAAGAATATGTTCACTATCGGACGGAAGCCATTGAGGACCAAGTAAAAGAAGTTGAAATAGCTATGAAGGAAAGCATTACATTTAGAAACAGGATTCCAAGAAAATTTTAGGGAAAGAACAGGCGGACATACGTTTTTTTAACAAGATATTGATAGAAATGTTATGTGTGATTCATTAAGGGGTATTGTTTCTAGAAACTCTCAAATCTTCTAATATTATCATTATCTCTAGAAGTCAGTGAAATTCGGAGTTGTTATTATAGAATTTAGAGGTGATAAGATGAGACACGTAAAAGTAAAGGTAAAAGGGCAAGTACAAGGCGTTGGATTTCGTTATTTTACACAACATGCAGCGTCAGACAATGCTATCGCTGGATGGGTTAGAAATGAAGATGATGGAAGTGTTCTTATCGAAGCGCAGGGTGAAGAGCAAAACATGGATGCTTTCTTAAAAGAAGTAGAACAAGGTCCGACTAAGTTTGCCAGAGTTCAAGATATGGAACTGACGGAGTTGGAAGAAGATGCTGGGCTTACCAAGTTTGAAGTGAAATATTAAAATGAAAATAGAGTATTTAACAAGCTAATTTAGTTTATGCTAGGTTAGCTTTTTATTTTGGCGTTATATGAAAAAGCATCTAAAGCGGAATAGTTTAAAATTTCTTATGGATGGAAAAGACTGCTGACATGCTTATTCATCAAAAACATATAACGTATAGACTCTTTTATTTCTTATTTTAATAATGTGTTTCTGAAATTGATAAGACAGAATAAAGTTAGAAAATTAACATCAAATGTAAACGCTTTAGTTAAAGGGGGTATCTATAACGTCTATTCATGGATTATTAAAGTGGTTAATTTTTTTTAGCTTTATTAACATTATCTTCATCATCTTTACTTTCTTAGGTGGCGTTTTATTTGGATTCGTTCCTGCTATGTCCGCTTCAATAAAGACTATTCAAAAAGAACTAAACCAGTCGTCGCCTACTTATCGAGATGTCGCTAAACAGTTCTATGATTTTTTTACATCCGCATTCATACCAATCAATCTAGCATCCGTCATCCCTCTACTCTTTGGAATTATTGCCATAATGAATATAAACATAACGCTTGGTATAACCAACCTATTCGGAATGGCAACTTTTTATGGAAGTATCACTGTTCTTATCACAACTATATTTGTGCTTATCCATCTTGCTCTACTTCAATCTACCAATAAAACATTTTCAGTGAAGCAAATGATCAAACTATCTTATATAGCAGCATTCTACTACTTTCCACTAAATGTATTAATCGTTTTTTTTATGATTTTATGGTTGCAATTTCTACTAGTAGCTCCAGGATTATCCTTGTTTTTTGGAATTAGTGTTCCAATATTCATTTGTACCGTCTGTTATAGCAAAACTAAGCTATATGCAAGTCAAATAACTACTGGTATTGGGGAGATTAGCTTTGCAAACAAAAAATGATGTAAATAAATTCATTCAAAGTTATGTAAAACATGTGGAAGATAAGCTTCATAATGAAAATCAATTGATTTTCGACTATACGGACACAGCCTATGGCAAAGGCATCACTGAAATTGAATCCATACTTAGGCCGTTATGGGGAGAGGCATCACTTGCTCATTCTGAAAACAGACCGATAAATAAAACCATCTTGAATAAGATTATAGACGGTATTGACCCGTTATCTACAAAATATTGGGGAGTATTGAGCGATAGAGATCAAAGAGCCGTAGAAATGGCTGTAATAGGCTATGCCCTGCTTTTAAATGAAATTGTACTCTGGGATAATTTAACTATAAAACAACAAGAACAATTAGTCGATTGGTTACTGCAGATTAACCATATAGAACTACCAAATAATAATTGGCATTTTTTTCGAATCATCGTCAATATTGGACTAGAAAAAGTCGGCGTATCTTTGAATATCGAAAAACAAAATGAATCATTACAGGTAATAGAAAGCCTTTATCTTGGTAATGGATGGTATTCAGATGGTTCACCAAATCAAATGGATTATTATGTTTCTTTTGGATTTCATTTTTTTAGTTTACTTTATGCCTATTTTATGAAAGAAAAAGATGCAAAAAGATCGGAAGCCTATAAAGAAAGAGCCTTAATATTTGCTAAAGATTTTATTTATTGGTTCTCTTCCAAAGGAGATGCAGTACCTTTCGGAAGGAGCATGACTTATAAATTCGCTCAGTCCGCTTTTTGGAGTGCACTTGCATTCTGTGACATAAAACCTTTTCGTACGGAAGTTATTAAAGGGATTATCTTTCGGAATTTGCGCTGGTGGAGGAAACAGCCAATTATTGAATATAACAATTTTCTACCGATTGGTTATACGTACCCAAACCTGATTATGGCAGAAGGATATAATAGCCCGGGTTCTTCCTTTTGGGCATTTAAAACATTGATTATTACAGCTTTATCAAAGGATCACACATTTTGGAAAGTGAATGAAGAACCACTCCCATTATTAAATGAAAGAAAATTACTAAAAGAAGCAAGAATGTTAAGTGTCCGTCCAGAAAGCGATCAAGTCTATTTATACACTTCTGGACAATATTCTAAAAGTGAACATCTGCATAATGCCGAAAAATATGCGAAATTTGTGTATTCCAACCTTTTTGGGTTTAATATTGCACATTCCAATTATCTACGATCACAAGTGGCTGGAGATTCCATGCTTTCTTTAAGTGAATATGATGACCTATTTCGATTTCGGAGAGAATGCGCTCAGATATCCTTACATGAAAGCTACCTCTTCTCAGAATGGTATCCATGGCATGACGTTCAAATCCGAACATATCTCATACCATTTAATAATTGGCATATTCGTATTCATGAAATTAATTCAACTAGAGAATTACAAGCAATTGAAGGTGCATTTAGTATCCCAAAACCGGATGTACTAAAAGGGGCTAACGCAGAAATACATGAAGAGGAAAATAGTTCTTATGTATCGGATGGAAACTTGTATTCCACTATTACTAATTTGCATGGTTATGATAATGGAGGGAAAGTAATTACTACAGAGCCAAATACGAATATTCTTACTTCTAATCCTATTCTTTTACCTTCTTTGGAGGCTAATATCGTACAAGGAAATAACTTATTAGTTTCAGCAATTTATGGTGGTACTCAACCTCCTGTATTGGAGAATGTGCCTCGTTTCTTTAGAGAGCGTCATGGATTCAGAGTGGTACAGGGTGAGTCTGAAACATTTGTTCAGAGGGAAGGGTGAGATGATGAAATACAAAGGTGCTATTTTTAGTATTGTTTTATTAATCTTCACCGTAATAATTATAAGTTTTCTAAGCAAAGCGGAAAATACCACTAACGTTGCAGACGGAAAAGGACAAGAAACAATTACCGTATGGGCATGGGGTGGATGGGCTCAACATCTAGAAGATATAGCTCCTATTTTTGAAGAACGTAATCCAGGCATAAACATCAATGTAAATAATCAAGGAGTTGAGCAAGTCTATCAAAGATTAACTACTGGTCTAGCATCAGGCCAATCAAGCCAGTTGCCAGATATTGTGCAGATGGAAGAACAACGATTACCTATTTACAATAACAACTTCCCTAATAGCTTTGTGGATTTAACAGAGTTTGGATTTGATCAATATGCTGATGTCTTGCCTGAAGCAAAAGTTGGAGCATTATCAAATGAAGAGGGAAACTTAATTGGATTGCCAGGTGATATTGGACCTGTTGGTTTATTCTATCGAATTGATGTTTTCGAAGATGCTAATGTTGATCCGCAAAGCATAAAGACTTGGGATGACTATATTGATGCTGGAAAAACTATTAAAGAAGTAACGGGTATCGATATGCTCGGTTTTATGGCAAATGATGATATATCTTTGTATAAGATTTTATTGCAACAACAAGGAAGTTTTTATTTTAATGAAGACGGAGAAATTACTACAGAATCAAAGGAATCGAAGAAAGCATTTCTGTTGATGAACGAATTGTTTCATAGTGGGATAGCAGCAAATGTTACAAATTGGGATGGAAGAATTGCATCACTGCAAAATAATCAGGTTGCAACAGTACCCGGCGCAGTCTGGTGGTCACGAAGTTTGATGCAACAGGTAACAAATTCAAAAGGGAATTGGAGAGTAATGAAATTACCAGAATTTAAAGAAGGCAATACACATGCAGCAGCAGATGGCGGATCGAATTTTGTCATACCTAAAGCTTCTGATAATCAAAGAATAGCTTATGAATTCATTAAGTTTGCTACTACTGACTTGGAAAGTTTAACTAGCTTAGTTGAAAACTATTTTATGTTCCCTGCTTATACCCCTTTATATGAGGAAGAAATCTTTAAGGAAGGGAACGCGTACTTTGGAAATCAAAAGGTGCTGCAGTTATTTGCCGAGATTTCCGAAGAGGTACCAAAAGTAAATTATACTTCGGATTATTTACGTGCGAACATTACCTATTCAGATGAATTAGCTTCTATGATGTTGCAAAATAAGAGTCCTAAGGAAGCTTGGCAATCGGTATTAAAAAAACTACAGTCCAGCACAGGGCGAGAATCAAGCGAGGAGGATTAATATGGAAAAAACCAACATGGGTATTCATCGTTTAGATGTTGGAAAGAATCATGCACCCCTCGTTCTATTAGCACCAGCAGTTCTGTTTTTTTCGTTGTTTATTGCTTACCCTATTGTGAGTTCTTTGCTTCTTAGTTTTCAAAAGTCAGAAGCAGGACAATCAAGCTTTGTAGGATTTGATAATTACCTTCGCCTGTTTCAAGATCCTTTGTTTTACGAAGCGATGAAAAACACCTTAATCATTGGGGTTATTCAAACCCCATCGGTTATTATCTTAGGATTACTTACAGCGACCTTATTAAATTCGGGGTTAATTAAACTAGAGAACTTTTTTCGGTTAACTTATTTTACTCCCGCTGTTACCTCACTAGTTGGGGCATCCGTTATATTTTTATTATTACTGAATCAGGATAATGGACTAATTAATTTCTTATTGGGATTAGTAGGTATCGACTCAATCGGATGGTTAAACACCCCTTTTTGGGCAAAGGTATCCATTATTCTACAAGGAACTTGGAGATGGGCAGGCTATAACATGGTAATTATTCTTGCGGGTTTACAGTCTATTTCGAAAGACTTATATGAGGCTGCTAGTATTGATGGGGCAACTAAAATTCGTCAATTCTTTTCGATTACGATACCTCAATTACGACCTGTATTATTATTCTGCTTGATCATGTCTACAATTGGTTCTTTTCAATTATTTGATGAGCCTTATATTCTAACCAATGGGGGTCCAGTTAACGCAACGACAACTATAACTATGTATTTATATGAAAATGGATTTCAGTTTTTTGATTTTGAATATGCATCTGCCATTGCCTATGTATTGGTGGGATTCATTGCTATACTAACTTATCTCCAATTTAAATTAGGAGGGGATAAAAATTGAAATCTTCTTTAATGAATAAACTAATTATTTATGCCCTATTATTGGTGGGGGTAGTGTTTACAGTGGCCCCTTTTTATTGGATGGTAATTGGATCTACTAACGCAACAGATGAAATACTATCTTATCCACCGAAGTTTTTACCAGGGGATTTTATTGCAGAGAATTTGAAGAATTTGATGGGTTCCGTAGACATCTGGAAAGCATTGCTTAATTCATCAATCATAACGATTACCTATACGATTATAGCTGGCATTGTAAGTGCTGCTGCAGGGTTTGCTTTTGCTAAGTATCATTTTAAAGGTAAAAAAATTATATTTGCAATGTTTATTTTATCGATGATGATTCCTTATCAAGCACTTGTTATACCCCAATTTAATTTATTTGCTAATTTTGGATTGCTTAATACACATATTGCTGTTATTCTCCCACAGCTGACGTATCCATTTGCTATATTTCTAATTATGCAGAATATGAAGTCCATTCCAGATTCCCTGCTAGAATCTGCACGCATTGATGGGGCGGGCGAAATCTTTATTTTTGTTAGAATTGCATTACCGACTATGATTCCGGCTCTAGCAGCTGTAAGTATCTTTTTATTTACCTTTCAATGGAATAATTTTCTCTGGCCGTTAGTGTCTTTAATAACAAAAGATATGTACACACTCCCTGTAGCCTTGGCTACAATAGCAAATCAAGATACCATTGATTATGGCCAGCTAATGCTTGGTGCAACCATTTCGGTTATTCCAATTTTTATTATCTTTTTATTTATGCAACGGTATTTTGTAGCAGGTATTCTTGGTGGTGCGATTAAAGAATAAAAGGCAGGTGTTAATACATGTTAAAAACTGGACTATGCTCGGTTACATTCAGAAACCTATCTCCAGAAGAGGTTATTCATCTGGTGGCAACATCTGGCCTGGAAGCCATTGAATGGGGGACGGATGTCCATTTAACTTTACAAAAAAGTGCAACATATATACAATCCATCAAAGAAAAATGCAGATATTACGGGATTGAAACACCATCACTGGGTACCTATTACCGGTTGAACGATAGTTCGTTAGATTACTTTAAATCATGTATTCAAATTGCAGATCGAATTGATGCGCACCAAATACGAATTTGGGGTGGAAATAAGAGCCCACGAAATATTACACCCTCTGATTGGAAGCAATACGTTCAAGAAACGCAAATGCTATGTGATTTGGCACAGGAACATAATAAAAGCCTCCATCTAGAATTACATGAAAAGACCGTAACAGAAGATAAAATAACAGCCATTCAATTTTTCGAAGAAGTAAGTAGGTCAAACTTATACTGCTATTGGCAGCCCCTCTGGATAAAATCACAAGCAGCTAATGTATCTGCATTAAAACAGTTAAGCGGTTATATAAGTAATATCCATGTTTTTCAATGGGATAAATATCAACGATACCCTCTAGAACAGGGTTACTCAACGTGGTTAAACTATTTTCATATACTTGAACCATCAACTAATACACCCACTTATGCTTATTTAGAGTTTGTTAATAGAGATGATGTGAATCAATTCTATGAAGATGCAGAGGTGTTAAAGAAGCTTGTCTATGCGAAGATAAAAACATAGGTTTCTTCTTACAAGAAGTAGAACAAGGCCTACTAAATTTTTCCAGAGTTCAAGATATGCAAGTTTATGAATTGGAAGAAGACTCGGGATTCACGAACTTTGATGTGAAGTATTAAAAATCTAATCAAAATTAGTCAGGTAATAATATGATGTAAAAAGCTAATTTAGTTTATCCTAGGTTAGCTTTTTATTTTGATAATTTTTTCAGATGAAACTGAATGAAGTTAGCCTGCGTATGAATGTTAGGAAGGAGGTAATATAAATGGTCTTTGCGTCAAGAAAAGATATATGGATAGGCGTTATGATTTGGGCTTTTATTATTTTGTTCATCTGGATTTTATACCAATGCTTGTTTGTTGATCTTGATATATTAGGAATCACTCTAATGGGGGTAATGATTTATTTATTGGGATCTATCTGGTTCAACACGAGATACAAAATCGATAATGAGTCGCTCCGGATATCTTTTGGACCGATAAAGCAGTCGATTGATATCAACGAGATTAGATCTATTCGGAATACAAAGAATCTATTTGTTGGGCCTTGTCTATCCATCCACCGTGTTGAGATTATGTACGGTAACTATAAAGTAACTCAGATTTCCCCAAGAGATATGCAGCGGCTTATGAAAGAATTAGAAAAAAACAATCCTGATATACAGGTCAATACATAACTTGAGAAAAATATGCTCTACCCCAATTTATTCGTATCCTCTTACCTTTTTTCCCTATAGTCGCTATACTGTTTGTATGGGAGGACAGGGGAGATGAAATGGTCGTTAGAGAGAAAGTTTCTTGTTCTTGGTTGCGTTCTTGTAACCGTCATCATGCTGCTGGTGATGGTTCTATATATTTCATATGAACGAGATCAGACAAGACAATTAATTGGTCAACAAGCACTGACTACTGCTATTGCAGTATCGGAAATTCCAGAAGTACAACATGTCATTGATCAAGAATTGGATGCAGATGTACTCCAACCATTTATTGAGCGGATACGGGAACAATCTGGTGCAGAATTTATTGTGATAGGTGATCATAATTCAGTTCGGTATACGCATCCTGATCCCGATAAAGTCGGTATGAATATGGTGGGGGGAGATAACGAACAAGCCTTGGTGGACGGGGAAAACTATGTATCTATTGCAAATGGAAGCTTAGGTGCATCTGTTCGTGGAAAATCGCCTATTCACAATAGTGATGGAGATATCATTGGAATTGTATCGGTAGGCTATATGATTTCTTATGTAGATTCTTTATTTCAGCAAGGTCTTATCGGATTTTTAGTTTGGTTATCGTTAATATTTATTATTGGTGTTGCAGGAAGCTTTTTATTAGCCAAAAGTATTCGTAAAGATACGTTTGGTTTAGAACCTTATCAAATCGCTCGTATTTATAAAGAACGTGGAGCGATCTTAGAATCAATAAAAGAAGGATTAATTGCCACTGATCAACGTGGTCATATAACGTTGGTCAATTACTCTGCGAAGGAAATGTTACATATACACGATGATGTTATTGGCAAACCAATTCAAGAAGTACTACCTAATACGGAGCTAGCGTATGTCTTAACCAAAGAACATCGAGAGGGTTCTTTTGAAACAACGATTAACCAAACTGTATTATTAGTACGCTATAAACTTATAGATGATAATGGGGATTATGGAGGTAAGGTTGCTAGTTTTCAAGTAAGATCGGATTTACAAGAAATTATTCACACCTTATCTGAGGTCCAGCAGTATTCGCAAGATTTACGAGCACAGACACATGAATATACCAATAAGCTCTATGTAATTTCAGGTTGGTTACAGTTGGGACATACGGATAAAGCGAAGCAATTTATTCATGAAGAGGTGGGAAAACAACAGAGTTATGAGAAGGTATTATTTGAACAAATTACGGATTCTACCATCCAAGCAATCTTAATCGGTAAATTATCGAAAGCTTCAGAGAAAAAAATAGAATTCACTATTAATGAAGATAGTTATATAAACTATCAATGGCCAGAGCAGATGACAGCACAACTGGTAACAATTATTGGTAATATTATAGATAATGCTTTTGATGCCGTTGTAAATACAGTGAATCCAGAGATAGATATTTTTCTTACGGATATAGGCAATGATTTAGTAATTGAGGTTGCTGATAATGGGACGGGAATTAAAACAGATGATTACGATAAAATTATGAAACAAGGTTATTCCACTAAAGATGGGCAGAATCATGGGTATGGGTTATCCCTTGTTCAAGCAGCTTTAATAGAATTAAAAGGCTTCTTAGAAATAACAGCAAACGAACCAAAAGGAACCGTATTTATTGTGTATATTCCGAAAAAAGGGGGAGCGGAATCATGAATGTTCTTGTTGCAGAGGATGATTACCGGGTTGCGGATATTCATTGTCAATACTTGGAGAAGTTTCAAGATATACATTATATTGACAGAGCCGCAAATGCTTATGAAACATTATCTAAGTTGAAAGAAGGCAGTTTTGATTTATTATTATTGGATGTGTATTTGCCAGATGAGCTTGGTATTAATATGATTGAAGCATACAAACAAGAAAATGCATCACTACAGATTATATTGATTACCGCAGCAACGGATATGGAAATGTTGAAGAAAGCTTACCTATCTGGTGTGATCGATTATTTAATAAAACCTATTGCGCTAGATCGGCTAGCAGAATCAATAAAAAAAGCTGTGAAAAATCATCAGTTCATTCAGTCGCAAGGAGAATTTACACAACAACTGGCAGATCAGCTCTTTCAATTTCAACAAGAAAATATGGAAAAACAAGAATATCCAAAAGGAATTGATGAACTCACACTTAAGAAGATAAAAGGAGTATTGCAGAAACAATCCAATGGTATGACAGCAGATCAAGTAGGAAAAGATATTGGCGTTTCTCGGACTACCGCAAGAAGGTACTTGGAATACTTAATATCTGTGGGAGAAGCTAAAGCAGAATTAGAATACGGGATTGTTGGTCGACCAGAACGCAAATATGTTACTGAGTGAAAATCAATATAACTATATAGAAGAAATATAGGCGATTCCAGCGGTACGAGACGAGTAACTACTTGGTAGATTATTTCAAGTATATTGAAGTCAATTCTGTGCTCATGGAAAACGCCTATTTTTAATGCTGTTTTTATCGAAAGTGTAAAAGACTGATGAACAAAATGAACAAAATGAATAAAAGAGATTTAATGAACATTATTTTGTAAACGGTTACAAAATCAAAAATTGTAAGTAAAATGAGAAAATAACAAAAAAGGAGGCGCTTACATTGTTAAAAAGGTCAGTGTCATTTTTTATTTTACCGCTTATTTTACTTGCTGGGTGCTCGCTGCCTGTCCAAAGTGGATCAGTGAACGACCAGGGAGAGTGGGTGCCCGACCGTTCTATTGAAATTATTGCTCCAGCAGCTGCTGGTGGAGGATGGGATACAACGGCACGAATGTTAGCAAGAACAGTTGATGAAGAGAAAATAACAGATGAAAGTTTTGGGGTTGTCAATAAACCTGGTGGTGGGGGAGCAGTAGCATGGTCGTACATACATAAACGAAACGATCCACATAACATCTTTGTCAGTTCTCCGCCATTACATTTTGTGTATTTAAATGGGCAATCCCCATATGGTTATGAAGACTTTACTCCAATTGCGAATTTAATCGCAGACTATGGCGCATTTGCCGTTCGTGAAGATGCAAAATGGGATACATTAGATGAATTGTTTGCAGATATGCGTGAAGATCCAGAGAGTGTAACCGTAGTAGGTGTATCTTCTCCCGGCAGTATGGATCACATTCAGTTTATGATGTTCGCAGATAAAGCGGGTGTGGATATTACGAAGATACGCTATGTCTCCGACCAAGATGGTGGAGGAATGACTTCGGTTTTAAATGGTAGCGTGGACGTTATTTCAACAGGTGTGATGGATGCTGCCGATCAAGCACGCGCAGGAAAGATGAAAATTCTAGGGATAACCGCACCAGAGAGAATTGAAGGTGACGAATTTTTAGAAACTCTTCCAACAGCAAAAGAACAAGGTATTGATGCAGAATTTATCGTTTGGAGAGGGGTGTTTGGTCCTCCGGATATGACAGAAGAACAACTTGACTATTATGAACAAGCATTCCAGAAAGTCTCTGAATCAGAAGCATTTGCGGAGGTTCGAGATATGTATGGTTGGGACGAACAATTTATGAATAGTGAAGAATTCCAAGTCTTTTTAGATGAGCAATATGTCGAATTAGAGAAGATACTGAACGATCTTGGTTTTATCGATGAATAGAGGAGGATGTATATGAAGTTATCGGTAAATAGAGGCATTTCTTTGGTGCTGATTATCATCTCGGTTGGGTATCTAATTATGGCCTATCAACTACCAGCGTATATTTTTGTACCTGTAGATTCAGATCTAGTACCGAAGTTATTAGGATATGCATTATTATTATTAGCTATTTTCTTTTTCTTTGCGAAAGATACAGATACGGAAGATCAGAAGAAAAATCGTGTGATACCAAAAAAAGAAGTATTTATGCTCTTAGGTGTATTAGCAATGATTCTATTATATATCACCATTTTAGAAGTGATTGGTTTTGTAATTATGACATCGGTGTTCATTATCGTAAGTTCACGATTTTTAGGATATAAAAACTGGACGGTGTTAATTCTAACTGCATTATTATTTTCTATCGGGGCGTATAGTTTGTTTAATTATGCATTAGCAATTCGATTACCAGCAGGATTTCTGCCATTTTAAAAAGAAGGGAGTGAGACGATAAATGTTTGATGGTATTTTACAAGGTTTCCAAGTAGCTTTCAGTTTAGAAGCAATTATGTTTGTATTTTTAGGGGTATTAATTGGAACCATTATTGGGATGATCCCAGGACTAGGGCCAATTAGTGCAATCGCGATTATGATTCCTGTAACTTACGGAATGGATTCAACCATAGCGTTGGTAATGATGGCAGGTGTATACTACGGTTCCATGTACGGAGGTTCTACTTCTTCGATTTTGTTAAATGCTCCTGGGGTTGCAGGGACAGTGGCGGCGTCCTTTGATGGATATCCAATGGCACAGCAAGGAAAAGCTGGTAAAGCGCTAGCGATTTCAGCAATTGCTTCATTTATTGGAGGTACCGTTAGTGTTATCTTATTAATGCTTTTTGCACCCATGCTTGCAAGTGTGGCAATTATCTTCGGTCCTCCTGAATATTTTGCACTTATGTTGCTTGGTTTAACGGCAATTGCAAGTTTATCGGATGGTTCGACGATTAAAGCTCTTATCTCTGCTGTATTAGGGTTTATGGTAGTAACCATTGGAATTGATTCACAAACGGGTACCAGTCGTTTTACGTTCGGCAGTGTCAATCTATTAGATGGTATTGATTTTCTAGTAATTGCACTTGGGGTGTTTGCCCTTGCAGAAGTATGTTTTTTAATTTTGAATCGTAAACAAAAGATGAATGGTTTAGCCAATATAGGAAGCTTAAAACTATCAAAACAAGATGTAAAAGAAATGAAAGGACCATTAACGCGGCAATCATTTCTAGGATTTATACTAGGTGTGTTACCTGGCGCTGGAGCAACAATATCTTCTTTTGTGGCATACATAAGTGAAAAGAAGATAGCCAAGAATCCAAAAGAATTTGGAAAAGGCTCGGTCAAAGGACTAACCGCTCCCGAAACGGCGAACAATGCTGCAACCAGTGGTGCTTTCGTTCCGTTGCTGAGCTTAGGTATTCCGGGTTCAGGTACAACAGCAGTTATGCTAGGAGCATTCCTTGTCTTAGGTGTTCAGCCAGGACCATTATTAATGACGGAAAATCCTGGAATCTTTTGGGGTGTCATCGCAAGTATGTACATCGGAAATATCTTTCTATTAGTCTTAAATCTTCCGTTGATACCTTATTTTGTGAAGATTTTGAAAGTTCCGAGGCCACTACTTATATCGTTAGTGATTATCTCGAGTTTAATCGGGGTATACGCGGTGAGCTTTAGCACATTTGATTTATACCTACTTGTTTTATTTGGTATCTTAGGTTACTTTATGCGTGTCTTCGCTTTTCCAGCAGCGCCTTTTATTTTGGCTTTTATTCTCGGTGGAATGATGGAACAAGCACTTCGTCAGTCGCTAACGATCTCTGGTGGATCGTGGAGTATATTCTATACCAGCCCACTTGCAGTGACATTGTTCGTGATTATGATTATTGCTTTAGTCGTACCTGCATGGCGAGATCAAGTACGCCGTAAAAAAGCGGAAGAGGAAGAAGAACAGATGGAGAATATTAATTAAGATAAATATTCTGTGCTTGTGAAGTCTAAAGAACGTTGAGTGATATTCCGGGATAAATCAAATGTACTCGAGTAAGAATGAGTCTTACGAGCAATCTACCCTAATCAGTAGGGGGATTGCTTTTTTTATAGAAAAGAATCTCATTTTTAAATTTATATATAGATTCATTTATTCTAGAAATTATAGTAATATAGAGATTAATAAATAAAAAATCTGTATATTTACAATAAATATGTAATTATTAATGAAATAGAGGGGTTGTTAGAGTGTTAGAGCTTTCAATTAAAGATCCAGAAACATTGAAGAGAGTAGCACATGCGTTAGGATCTGATGTACGCTTACAAATAATAAATTTGTTAAATGAAGGAAATATGAATATCCATCAGATGGCAGAAACCTTAAATATTCCTGTGTCTACGACTGCTTCTCATGTGAAAGTACTTGAAGAGGCATCACTTATTCACACAGAGTTACGCCCAGCGACAAGAGGAGCAATGAAAGTATGCTCTAGAAACTTTGATGATATACATATTGAACTCAACCAAAAGGATTATACATCAAAACAAAAAAATTATACATTAGAAATGCCAATAGGGCAGTATACCGACTTTCAGGTTGCCCCAACGTGTGGAATGGTCAATCACGAAAAGTTTCTTATACCAGAGGATGAGCCCGTGCATTTCTATAGTCCAGAACGTTCGAAGGCACAATTAATATGGACCAGAAAGGGGTACTTCGAGTATACGTTTCCAATTGTTATCCCTCGTGATGCAGAGATAACAAATGTGAAGTTATCAATGGAAATATGTTCGGAAGCACCGAACCACGATCACAATTGGCCATCTGATATTACGGTATGGATAAATGATATGGACATTGGTACATGGACAAGTCCTGGAGACTATGGTGATCGTCCTGGGAAGTTAAACCCTAATTTCTGGGCAGAAACAACCAGTACACAATACGGAAGCTTGAAAACCTGGAAAGTAACAAATGAAGCAACTTTTATTGATGATGTTCGATTATCAGGTTGTACCATCGGCCAGTTAGATATTTCTAAACAAAGCTATATAACTGTAAAAGTAGGTATCAAGGAAGGTGCCCTACATAAAGGTGGGATTAACTTGTTTGGAAAAGGGTTTGGAGATTATGATCAGGATATTAAATTATCTGTTGATTTCTCATAGATTTTTAAGATTCATTCTTTAGAATGGATCTTTTTTTATTAGGTAAGAGTTCGACCCACTGTCGAGGGGCGCACTCGCTACGTTTCTAAACGGGCGCGTGTGCTTTTATTTTGAACTAGCTCAAAATGTTTATTGACTTTTCAGAAATATAAGCGTATTATTTTATTTAATAAACAGAAAATCAGAATATATACACATTTTATGTAATAAATAAAAGGAGGAGTGTTGCATGCAGAAGAAAAATTTCGTCGTGATTAGTTTTATCTTGGTATTCGCTATATTGACTACAACGGGATGTTCTAGTGTAGATCGTCTTGTTCGAGGAAAAAGTGCTGATGTACCAGAAGGTGCCATAGAGATTAAGATGTGGAACTTATTTGCTGGCGGGGATGCGGAGTTTATGCAAACAATCGTTGACGAGTTTAACCAAAGCCAAGATAAGTACTTTATTAATAACATCCAACAAGATTATGATGAATACTATACAAAATTAATTACAAGTCTAGGTGCTGGTAAAGGTCCAGATATTGCAATTTCTCACTCTCATACGTTACCAGAACTTGTTAATTTAGGAATATTACAACCAATTGATCACTATGCAACAGAAGCAGGAGTGGATTGGACTGAGTTTAATCCCAATATTTTGGAACAAACAGTTTTTGATAATGATCATTATGCGATACCGATAGATACCCATCCGCACATTATGTATGTGAATAACAAAGCACTCGATGGGGCTGGATTAATCAATGGGGATGGAACAATCAAAATGGAAGAAACACCAGATGGATACAGGGACTTTTTTGGGACGCTAAAAGAAGAACTGCCAGAAAATCAATTCCCCTTCGCTTTCTCTACTGTTGGAATGGACAGTTATCGTCATTGGTGGACTTTTTACACGCAACTAGGTGGTGAAAATATCGTATCGGATGATTTAAACAACCCGAAATATGTACTAGATACCGAAAAGGCGATTGAAGCTGCAGCATATATGCATAAATTTTGGTATGAAGATGAAGTCATTCCATTAAATCTTGCTGATTTTTATACTGATTTTCAGTCCGAAAGAGCAGCGACCATTGCCACAGGCGTTTGGTCTACAGGAATTTGGGAAGGGACTGAGGATTTAGAATTTACAGCAATGCCGATACCTACCATATTTGGAGAAAAAGGAGCGTGGGGCGGTTCTCATACATTTGTCTTACCTTCTTATGAAGAAATTGATCCGGATGTGCAATTAGGCGCGGTTGCATTTATGGATTTTGCTACAGATAAAGGAGCGATTTGGGCACAAGCTGGTCATATTCCTGCAAAAGATACTGTAGTGAATTCCAAAGCATTTACCGAAATGCCCTATCGTGAAGACTATGCAGAAGTTGCGAATTACGTAAATTTTGCTGACCGAAACATCTATTATCGAGGAATCAATGATATCATGCTTCGAAACCTTGATCGAATATGGAGTAATGAAGTGACACCGGAAGTTGCTTTTCAACAAATTGAAAAAGAAGTAAAAGAATTGATTGGAGAAGATTAAAGAGAAGGGAGAGAAAAATAAATGAATAAACGAGCATGGATGAAAGATATGAAAGCGATTCCATTTTTGTTACCTTTTTTTCTTGCATATATGCTGTTTACGATAGTACCTATCTTTAAAGGGTTGGAAATGAGTTTATATGATTGGAATCTCGTTCGAAAGATGGAGTTCGTAGGAATCCAAAACTATGTAGAAATGTTTAATGACCCGTTCTTCTGGCAGACATTATGGAATACAACATTGTTTGTGTTATTAACAACACCAACCATGGTTATATTAGCTTTAGGTCTAGCCTTGCTCGCTAACTTAAATACAAAGTGGAGAACATTTTTCCGAAGTTCGTTCTTTTTACCAAGTATCTTATCCGTTGCGGTTATATCGTTCTTAGCTATCTTTATGTTGCAACCATACAATGGTCTAATAAATAACGTTATTCAACTATTCGGTATTCAAGCAGAACCATTTTGGATGGCAGACAAGACATTAGCTTGGATAAGTATCGTTCTTGTCACTCTATGGTGGTCGGTTGGATTTAATATGATTTTGTTCCTTACTAGTTTGCAAGAAATACCAGATTCTTATTATGAAGCAAGTGAAATTGATGGTGCTACGAGATGGGAGCAATTTCGTTATATTACTCTACCACAACTCATTCCTATTGGGCGTGTCATTATTCTGTTGCAAATCCTTGCTTCTTATAAGGTATTTGCACAAATTCTCTTAATTACCGGTGGTGGACCAGGTGGAGCTACCCGTCCATTGATTCAGTATATTTACGAAGTCGGTTTTACCCAAAATAACTTAGGCTATGCAGCAACGATGTCGTATGCGCTATTCTTTATCTTACTTATTTTATCTATTGTGCAATTGAAAAATCAACGATCGGAGGGAAATTAATATGGCAACCAAAGTGAAGAGGAATAAAGCGCTGGAGCGTAACCGTGATCCGTTACTAAAAGGAAAAGTGCTGTTAGGCGTAATTGTGTCGTTACTATTTCTTATCCCTATTATATGGATGTTATTTGTTTCCATTAAACCTGATAATTTTTCTACTTCCAATCCGGTTGAATGGTTTTTACCGCCATATACGATTACAAATTACATCGACATTGTCATGGATAGTTTAATCTTACGATGGTTGTTTAATAGCTTCTTTGTTGCTTTTATTACAACGATTCTTACCCTTATTATTACGTCCTTTGCGGCTTTTGCGATCTCACAAATGAAGTTTCGATTTAAAAATTTTATTTTTATATTTTTTCTGCTAGGTCTCATGATACCGGGAGAAGCTACGATTATTCCATTATATGAAATTGTGAAAAGCATGGGGCTAATTGATAGTTATACCGGTTTAATATTACCAATGATCGCATCCCCACTCGGAGTTATCATTTTAAAAAGCTTCTTTGATGGTATACCAAAGGAAGTGATAGAGAGCGCAACTATTGATGGTTGCTCCTACTTTAGATTGTATTACAAAATTGTGCTTCCTTTAGCAAAACCTGCTCTTGCGGCAATTGGAATTTTTACTTTTATTGGGTCTTGGAATAACTTTCTATGGCCATATTTATCAATTCTTTCCGAAACATTATATACCTTACCTGTAGGATTACCAGTATTTAATTCTACCTATTCACAAGCCTATGTATTACCGATGACAGCAAATGCAATTGCATCTATACCGGTGATTATTGCATTTCTAATATTTGAAAAACAAATAGTAAAGGGAATCAGCTTTACAGGAATTAAAGGATAATAGAGGAGTGTTCATAATGAAAGAGACAATGACAACGAAAACATATCAACGCACAGAATATCCGCGACCGCAGTATCAACGTAGTGAATGGATAAATTTAAACGGTACGTGGAAGTTCTCCTTCGATGATAATAATATCGGGGAAAAAAGCCAGTGGAATAAGAAACCATCATTTACAGATGAAATACAAGTTCCGTTTACGTATGAGACAAAAGCAAGTGGAATTGGTGAAGAGACATTTCATCCGAATGTATGGTATCAACGATCATTTCAAATTCCTACTGAACATGCTGATAAGCGGACCATCCTGCGTTTTCAAGCATCTGATTACTTGACGAAAGTATGGGTGAACGGCGTATTTGTAGGTTCTCATGCTGGGGGGTATGCTGCATTTTCATTTGATATATCTGATGTAATTACCCTTGATACAGATAATGAAGTAGTAGTCAAAGTCGAGGACAGTCAGAGCTGTTATCAACCGAGAGGGAAACAACGTTGGATCGATCATAATTTTGGTTGTTGGTATGTGCAACAAACAGGTATATGGCAAACAGTTTGGTTGGAATTTCTTCCGGAGACATCAATCGATAATGTGAAAATGACACCGAAATTAGATACGAACGCAGTAGATTTTCAATATCAGTTAAATCGAATGCCAACTGAAGCGTGTCGCATTGAAACAATTATTACATTCGATGAGGATACAGTAAAACGGTTTTCCATTAACCCCAATCGAAAGGATGAACAGCTGGAAGTGTCGATAGACTCCAACCTTCATGAATGGAGAGTCATGCATTGGACGCCGGAAAATCCTCATTTATATGATGTGACTTTTAAATTGTATGTGGCAGATGCTTTGGTTGATGAGGTCAAATCTTATTTTGGAATGCGAAAGATTTCAATCAAAGGAGATCAAGTATTATTAAACAATTCCCCGATTTATCAAAAACTTTTATTGGATCAAGGTTATTGGACGGATACGATGCTAACTCCACCATCGGATGAAGCGATAATTGAAGATATTGAAAAGACATTAGCAATGGGATATAACGGTGTACGTAAACACCAAAAAGTAGAAGATGAACGATTCCTTTATTGGTGTGATAAAAAAGGATTACTTGTTTGGTCAGAGATGGCAGCAACATATGAGTTTTCTGATGAAGCTGTGGAGAATTTTACAAGAGAATGGCAAGAGATTGTGAAACAACATTATAATCACCCTTCGATTATTACATGGGTGCCATTCAATGAATCGTGGGGCGTGCCACATATTCTTACCGATAAGAAACAACAAACGTTTACCGAAGCAATCTATTATTTAACAAAAAGTCTTGATGATGAACGCCCAGTAATCGTGAATGACGGTTGGGAGCATACAATCTCTGATATCATCGCATTACATGATTACGAAGAAGTAGGTGAAATTTTCTATGATAGATACAAAGATAAAGAGACCATTTTACAAAATAAAATCCCGCATAATAACGGCAAGTATGCTTTTGCACAGGGCTACTTTTACAAGGGCCAGCCAGTAATCATCACCGAATATGGTGGAATTGCTTTTCAAGATGAAAACGGATGGGGATATGGGAACCAAGTATCTACAAAAGAAGCGTTCTTGGAGCGTTTTCAAAATATTACAGATGCCATTAAGAAATTACCGTACGTAAGTGGCTACTGTTATACACAAACAACCGATGTGCAGCAAGAAGTTAATGGTCTGTTGAAAGAAAATAGAGAACCAAAAATAGATTTAGAGAAAATAAAAGAAGTGAATGATCGATAAAAGCAATAAAGTTGGAGGTAATTGAATGACAAAACGGCCGAATATTATTCTAATACTTGCCGATGACTTAGGTTTCTCTGATTTAGGTTCATTTGGTAGTGAGATTCATACGCCGAATCTAGATCGATTAGCAGAGAATGGATTACGCTTTACACAATTCTATAATTCTGCTCGTTGTTGCCCAAGCCGAGCGTCTATTTTAAGTGGATTGTATCCTCATCAAGCAGGTGTCGGAGAGATGACGGAAGATCAGGAGACACCGGGATATCGCGGGTTTTTAAAAAATCAATGCGTGACATTGGCAGAGGTAGTGAAGCAAGTAGGCTATCGTACGTATTTGTCTGGGAAATGGCATGTAGGAGAGATTGGGCCTACAGAACGCGGGTTTGACGAGTTTTATGGGCTGCTTGGTGGTTTCACAAGTTTTTGGGACCAGTCGGATTATTCTCGACTTCCAAAAGGACGACCAGAAAAGCGTTATAACAACGGAGATTTTTATGCCACAGACGCTATTACAGACTATGCATTAGAATTTATGGAAGATGCTAAAGCAGAGGGTGAACCATACTTTTTATATTTATCGTATAATGCACCGCATTTTCCATTGCAAGCGCCGAAAGAAGAAATAGAAAAATATGAAAAAGTATATCAAGTCGGTTGGGATCATATACGAAAAGAACGCTTAGAAAGAATGAAAAAGCTAGGCATTGTATCAAAGGATACAGAACTGTCACCACGTGCGAAATATTGGAATCGTGATCGGGACATTCAAGGTGTCAATCCAGCATGGGATTCGATTGACCCCGACAGACAACAAGATTTAACGAAGCGCATGGCGATTTATGCAGGAATGATTGACCGTATGGATCAAAATATTGGTAGAGTCTTGAAAGAGTTAGAGAACAATAATGAAATGGAAAACACACTTATTTTATTTTGTTCAGATAATGGTGCATGTGCCGAATGGGATCCATGGGGATTTGATAATTGGATTACGACATCTAATTTCCTACACCGGAAAGAAGATTTGAATCAAATGGGCGGCCCAGATTCGTATCATAGTTACGGTTCTGGCTGGGCAAATGCGAGCAGTACGCCACTTCAACTATATAAGCATTATAGTCATGAAGGAGGAATTAGCACTCCATTAATTGCGCATTGGCCTACTAAGGTATTAAAAGAAGGTCAAGTTGACCATCGACCAGGTCATTTTATTGATATTATGGCAACATTGGTAGATATCACTGGTGCGCCGTATCCAAGTCAATATAACGGTAATCAAATCCTACCAATGGAAGGAGAAAGCTTAGTGCCTGCCTTTGAAGGAGAAAATGTAGCAGAACGTACTTTTTGTTTTGAACATGAACATCATTGTGGCGTTAGAAAAGGAAAATGGAAATTGTCCAAAGTAAGGGAAATGGACTGGGAATTATATGACATCGATAACGATCGAACAGAAATGAATAACATCAAAGATCACTATCCCGAGTTGGTAAAAGAAATGATTAACATTTGGGAAGACTGGGCTGACAGAACAGATGTATACCCAAAAAGAAAAACATAATAAGGAGGGAATCACTACATGAGCCATAGTTCCCGGGGGGATGTCCTAGAATTATGGTTCTTTTTTTTGCATAATTACTTTTCAGAGGAATACATTTGTATAGTGTGTTTCATAAGGGATAAACGGAAACAAATTGGGAAATGGAGCAACCATTACATAGACTAACGATTCTTTTTTGGACTTCATATTATTTCAAATTTTAAATTACCTAACCTCAAACTATCTTTATACAGACACCCTTTGATTAACTTAGCGATGATAGGAGAGGAATGAATGGAAAAACGTTTGTTGGTTCGAATGGCAGGATTGTTGTTCATCGCTGTTGCGATGTTCGCTCTAGTTGCTTGTAACAGTGAAGAAACGGTGAAGTATCAGGCTGAAGAAGATGGGATTTTGATTACACTCACCTATACAGCAGAAGATGACAAAGTTGTAAAGCAAGTATCAGAAAGTGAGATAGAATACAGGGCATTGGGAGTTGCGACAAAAGAAGAAGCAGAAGAGCTGTTAGCACCGTTAGCCGAAGATTATCAAAATGTCGATGGCTTAACCCATGAAATTGATTACCAAGATGATAAAGTAGTGGAGAAGGTAACAGTAGATTACAATGAAGCAGATGCAAGTGAAATAGCGGAATTAGAAGGTTCCATGTTTGAAGGAGATCCGTCTGAAGGAATTAGTTTGGAGAAATCAATAGAATTAATTGAGTCACAGGGATTTAAGAAAGTCGAGTAATGGTTCTGTGGTGTAATTGAGTCGCTTATTTAGGTAGGTGATTGTTTTTTAGCTAGGTTTGAATATTGTTTTTAAAACGTTTAATCTTGTTTATCAACCAAACCACAAAAATTATAGTGAATAGAACGTGCCTATCAACCAAACTACAAGCAAATCACAAAAATTGTAGTGAATAGAACGTGCCTATCAACCAAACTACAAACAAATCACAAAAATTATAGTGAATAGAACGTGCCTATCAACCAAACTACAAGCGAACCACAAAAATTGTAGTGAATAGAACGTGCCTATCAACCAAACTACAAGCGAACCACAAAAATTATAGTGAATAGAACGGGTCTATCAACCAAACTACAACCAAACCACAAAAATTATAGTAAATAGACTAGATCTGCTCTAAAACCCCAATATAAATTGTATCTTATAAACAGGAGTTAAACATAAGCACCGAACCAAACAAATAGCAGTACCCTACATGCCTAGGGTGCTGCTATTTTACAATCCACTTCATTATCCTCTATTCGTATTTACACAGATGCATCATAAATGGATTTTACTGCTTTTTGTAGAGATATATTAAATGCTTCATCGGATTGATCGGCATTTAAATCCTGGCTCAATGCACGGGAAAAGCTTGCGATTAAACCGTCGTTTTCTTTTAGTTTTTCATTTGCGACATCAGTCGAGTAGCCGCCTGATAATGCAACAACACGCACTACTCTTGGATGGTCGATAAGCTCTTTATATAAATTTTTCTTTGTTGGAATTGTTAATTTTAACATAACGTTCTGATTTTCACTTAATTGATCGAGATGGTTAAGTATTTCTGTTTTTAACAAGTCTTCGCACTTTTCTTTTTCTACGCTATGAATGTCTACTTCTGGCTCGATAATCGGAACTAATCCAGCTGCAATAATTTTCTTGCCGATATCGAATTGTTGATCTACGACTTCTTTGATTGCTTCGGGGTTCGCTTTTTTAATTACGGAACGCATTTTTGTTCCGAATATATTACGTTCATTAGCACGTTGTAACGTCTCATCTAAATTATCAATCGGTTTCATTAATTGCACGCCATTCGTTTCTTCAGCGAGTCCTTTATCCACTTTTAGAAAAGGTACAATGCCTTTTTTTTCAGCTAGATAATCCCCTGTATACATGCCTTCAATTTCACGGTCCATCGTCTGTTCAAATAGAATTGCTCCAATAATAAAGTCCGAATCGAACGATGGGGAAGTTATGATTCTTGTACGCATTTCATGAACTAAATCAAACATTTCATCTTCATTGTTGTAGGCATTTTCAGGAATTCCATAAGCTGCAAGTGCCTTCGGTGTACTTCCGCCACTTTGATCCAGTGCTGCGATAAATCCTTTACTATTTTTCATTTGTTCCAATTGCTTTTGGTTCATCACTATCACTCCTTCATATTAGGTATACCCTATTTTGAATATAAATAATTGAGGTTGAAGTAACCTTTCTATACATATCGTAACATTCATGTTTATATGATTATAGCGAGAATTAAAAAATATTGAAACCATTCTTGATGTATAAGCGTACATAACGTAACAACTACAAGGGGGTAGGGAAAAAATGAAGGCGATAACGAAAAAAAGAACGAAAGCGTATTTTATTGACTTAGCTATCTCAACGGCAGTTACGATTGGTGTAGAGCAGTTAATGCGGAAGAAAATTAAGAGTGAAGCTGTGCATGCATTGGTCACTCCAACGGTTGTCATGTGGGGATTAGAATACGCACAACTTCGCAGATGTGGGCAAACAATAGGGTATAAACAAACAGGCTTAAAAATAGAAGGGACAGACGGACAAGCCCCGACTCCAAACCAAATTATCAAACGAATGGCTTATCGAGATTGTTTTAGTACATTTAAATATCTTGGGGACCGTAAAGGATTTGAGGGGAAAGATGGTAGTGTGCTTCCTCAAGATACGTATGCGGAAACGGTAGTAAAAGAAGTTTAATATGCCCAAACCATAAGAGAACTATAGTTGGATAAATGAACCGCACATTGTTTACTTGACACGAGGCATTTCACAGTTCAAAATCAATCCAACTATAGTCCTTTTTAGTTCATTCTTATAGTAACGGTCGTTCCCTTATCGACTTCACTGTGTAAGTCTACACTTCCACCATGCGCTTCGATAATATCTCGAGATATCGCAAGTCCTAACCCAGTTCCGCGAATGTTTTCGGTATTGGTACCTCGATAATAACGTTCGAAAATTTGATGGATATCCTCTTTTGCAATACCTTTTCCATTATCTAGGATTGTAATTGTCTTGTCAGACAGATGAACCTGTACTTCTACATTTTCATCATTATGCAACATTGCATTATTGATAAAGTTCAGTAACGCGCGCTTCCATAAATGCTGGTCAACATTCCAAATAGAATCATGTGAGTCATTTTGAAAATGAATTTGATCTTTTCCAAGCTGTGGATCATTTAATAAATCAATCACAAGCTCACGGACAAACCGATCCATGTTTGTTTCTTGTTTATGTAGCGGCATCTCATGATTCCGTAATCGCATTGTCAAATTAAAATCATCCAATAATTCTTTCATATACAAGGATTGGCGCTCAATTACTTCAGCATACTCTAACCGTTCATCCGGTGATATATCATCACTACGGAGAAGTTCAGCATAACCTCGAATGGAAGCAAGTGGTGTTTTAATATCGTGGGAAACATTACTCATCCATTCGTTTCGCATCTTCTCCAGTTTGCGTCGTTCATCCTCATGCTGTTGCAAGGTCGCAGATACATCATTTAAGTTCGAAAATACATGTTTAAAAACACCAGGACGTTTTGGTTTCTTTGGCTGGAATTTGCGTTCTTTTAACTCACTAATCCGTTCGATAATCCGATTTACCGGTTTAGTAAGGACGGTACTGAATAGAAAACCGACGATAGCTGCAATAATTAAATCGACAATAATAATTGCGCCGAGAAATTGTGATGCATAAGTGAGAAGTGTAGTTGGATTGAGCATAAACACAGCGCGCTCTTCATTTGAATTCGGTACACCAATCAAGTAACTGTACGCTTCAAATTCTCCGATAAAATACGTATTAAAATTATTGTCCATATACTTATACCTATGGACAAGCTCTATTGGAGTATAATGCGTGGATATATTATCTGGTGTGCGATAGGAAGAGAGAACTTCTCCATTTTCGTCTAAAATTTGTAGCCAAGCACCGAAAGCTTCTAATGCATGTTCTCCTTCTTCAGTGACAGTTGGCTGACCTTCCTCTAATGTAAGGTATTGGGAGAACGAGCGAGTAAAATTTTCTCCAGAGCTATACTCATAATCTTCCACCCCGCCTTGTGTGGATTGATAAATAAGTATTCCAAAAAGAATAATTGTATTGGCAATCAGCACGATAAAGACAATACTTAATATTGATAGCAAATAACGAAAGGTAAGTTTCCATTTCATATTACATCACCTTTTTCTAACTTCCATTTAAAAAACTTCATACAAGGAAAAGCACGCGCTTATTTCGAAAGATAAGAAAGTATAAAAACTAGGAATTACAATCGTTCGTAGGCAGAAACGGTTACGTCCAGCTCCAGCGCCTAGAAACTAGGAGGCTTCACGAGATCGTCATACAATACATCATCGTTTCGTCACTTTACCGTGATGCAAAGGAAGTTCGACCGACCGTCCAAGTACCCTGAAAACAGGGGCGCACTCGCTGCATTTCTAAACGGGCGCTTGCGCCTTTGTTGCTGCAAATCGATAGCCTAATCCTTTTACAGTTTGAATATAACTCGGTTTCGAAGGATTGTCTTCTACTTTTTCTCGAAGTCTGCGAATATGTACCATTAATGTATTATCCGCGCCGTAAAATTCTTCACCCCAGACGTTCCGAAAAAGCGTTTCTTTACTAATAATTTGGTTTGGATTCCGCATGAACGTTGCCATTAAACCAACTTCCTTAGCGGTCAGTTCCAGTACATGGTTATCTTTTTTTACTTCGGTTTCATCTGCATTTATGTCAAAAGGTCCTACAGTTTTTCCTTGGGCAGGTACTTTTTCGATAGCCGCATCTAAGGTATATACACCAGCTCGTCGAAGCTGTGCTTTAACACGATAAGCCATTTCCTTCGGACTAAACGGCTTCGTAATATAATCATCTCCACCGATGGCGAGTCCTAATATTTTATCCACTTCATCCGATTTCGCAGATAAGAAAAGAATGGGAATGCGTGATACTTCTCTTATTTGTCTACACAAATCAAATCCCTCTCCATCAGGCAACATCACATCTAAGATAGCAAGATTTGGTTCAAATGTTTGAAATGTGTTCCAACCCTCTTCTGATGTGCTTGCTGTTTCAATTTCTGAAAAACCTTCTTTGTTGAGCGTTGTTTTCATTAATTGGCAAAGATCCTGTTCATCATCGACGATAAGAATTCGTGGTTTTTCCAAACGTATCACCCTTTTCCTTCTTATTATCTACTACTTATTGTGGTTATTATTCGTCCGTGCTAGCTATAATGCTTAACTCTATCTTAACAGGAATTTTCTTGAATAAAACGTTTTTAAGGATTTTGTAAGGTAGTCGTGAAGATTGTTTAAGGATGGAGGACTATAGTAAAGGTATACGAAAGAGGTGCATGGATAATGGAATCTTTATTACAAGTAAACAATGTGGAAAAGGTTTACGGTAAAGGTATAAATACGTTTAAAGCTTTAGAAAATATTTCATTTACAATTGATCACGGAGAATTTGTAGGAATAATGGGTCCTTCTGGTGCCGGAAAGTCGACGCTATTAAACGTACTAGCAACAATTGACTCCCCATCAAACGGAGATATTTATTTAGAGAATGATAATATTGCAAAAATGAAAGAAAATCAATTAGCTGATTTCCGTAGAGATCATCTTGGTTTTATCTTTCAAGATTACAATTTACTCGATTCATTAACCGTACGGGAAAATATTCTTTTACCGTTAGCGATAGCGAAGGTTTCTGCGAAAGAGATTAATATAAAAGTAGAAGAACTTGCTAAAGCATTTGGTATCGAAAGTATTCTGGAAAAATATCCATATCAAATTTCCGGTGGACAAAAACAACGAACAGCATCATGCCGAGCGTTAGTAGGGAACCCGAAGTTAATTTTTGCTGATGAACCAACTGGAGCTCTCGATTCCAAATCAGCTACTGATTTACTAGAGAGCTTAAGCACATTAAACATTGAGCAAGAAGCGACAATTATGATGGTGACGCATGATGCATATGCAGCAAGTTTCTGTAGAAGAATTCTATTTATTAGTGATGGAAGATTATCTAAGGAATTGATACGCGGTACTCATTCACGAAAAGAATTCTTCCAAATGATATTAGATGAATTAGCAAAATTGGGCGGTGACGGACATGACACTGTTTGATCTAGCTCTAAAAAACATTCGTCGTAATATGAAAAGCTACGGACTATATATTGGTTCGACCATCTTTTCGATTATTATATTTTTTACATTTGCAACATTAAAGCATAGTAACGATATTAGTGGATTGGCAGAAACATCGAACCAAATTAGTAGTATTATGAGTGCATCCGCATTTGTACTAATGATTTTTGTTGCTATTTTTATTCTCTATTCGAATTCTTTCTTTATGAGAAAACGAAAAAAAGAAGTAGCATTATACTCCTTAATGGGTGTTCGAAAACGCACTATCGGATTTCTATTATTCTTTGAAAATATCGTTATTGGTTTAGTTTCACTCATTATCGGTGTGGTACTCGGTTTCTTTTTGTCACAAGTTTTATTATCTTTGCTATTGAAATTAATGGGCTTGAATATCTCAATTGGCATTGCATTCTCATCAAGTGCAGTCGTAGAAACAATCATTGTATTCTTGATTATATTTCTCTTTACGTCTCTGCAAGGATATCGCGTAATTTATCAATTTAAATTAATAGACTTGTTTCATGCTTCCCATAAAAGAGAAGCATTACCGAAAGCGAGATTGATTGCAGCTTTATTCGGTATAGTGTCATTATTTGTGGCTTACTGGTTAGCATTACAAGATTTAATGACATCCAGTGCATGGCGAATGCTCGGTGTTGCGATGCCTCTTGTTATTATTGGACTAACGGTATTCGGAACTTATCTATTGTTTAATAGTGTCATGGTATATGTACTCCATTTATTAAAAGGAAGAAAGCATTGGGCATGGAGGGGCTTAAATTTAATGACAGCTTCCCAATTATTATATCGAGTTCGTGGAAACGCGAAGACACTGACTATCATAGCGACACTAAGTGCAACTACCATTACTGCAGGTGGCGCGGTATTTGGAACATACTACAATACGGATAAAAATGTAGAGCAATATACACCATTTAGCTTTATGTGGCAAGGTCCTCAAGAAAACTTGGATGAAGGAATTATGAAAGATTCTATTTCCATTGATACGAAAGATATTCGTGTAACAGAAAACGAAATAGAGAGAGAATATACCGTTATTGATACTACAGCGTTTCAACGATTGGCAGAAGCGTTAGATTGGGATATCGAATCATTGGAATTAGACGAAGATGAGGTTTTGATGGTCGATCCTTTTTACGATGAGCGATGGTCTGAAGAGGTAGAGGAAGTAACACTGAACAATGAAGCACATACAGTCTCTCAATTTTATGGAGATTCCATCTTTAATATATATACAATACCTGGAACAGTGCTCGTCATGAATGAACAAGAATATACCGACTTACAAGCAGATGAATCTACCTATCAAGCCGTGCAATTAACGAATGATAAGGAACATCTTGAGTTATCACAAGAGCTCCAAGCAAAATCGGAAACAGTAGATTTTTCCAGTGCAGTCCAAAACTATCAGGATTCATTAGAAGGTTCAGGAGTGATGTTATTCGTAGGTAGTTTCTTAGGACTCGTTTTTCTAGTGGCTACTGGAAGTGTCATCTTCTTTAAAATTATGACAGAAGCAGAGGATGATAAGGATAAATACACTGTTTTATATAAAATAGGTGTCTCAAAAAGAGAAATGAAGCGTACGATCCGCTATCAAATAGGATTCATATTTATTGCCCCACTTGTACTCGGACTATTACATGGAACAGTGGCACTAATCGCATTCTCGAATCTTTTACAAATGAACCTATGGATACCAGTCACTATTTGGATGGCAGCATATGCGTTTATCTATATTATCTACTATTTCATTACAGTAAGAAGTTTTCAGCAAACCATTCTTATCAGCGGAAAGGAGGTTACGTAAATGAAAAAAATCATTGGTATCTCTTTAATTTTATTAATAGTGTCTGTGGTAATCTTAGCTACAGTTGACTTTAATAGATTTGGGAAAGAAAATGTTTATGTGCAAGTTGGAGCACCATCCTATATGGAAGAAGAAAAGCTTGATTCAGGTGAGATTATGTCAACGTATTGGTACGAACTACCTGCTTATAAAGAAAATGGTAGTGCAGTGAAAGTGGAGTTCTCCGCACAGAAGGAATTAGAACAAGGAGCATACTTGAAATTGTATATAAAGAAAGGGAACCATGTAACTTCTTATGATGAAGTGCAATTAACGCAAATTCCCGGAAAAGCAAGAGAATCATTGTAGGGTAAATTGGCTATGATATCCCGCTTCAGAAATATACTTCGTTTTCCGTGGGCGGCTGGTAAGCCTCCGTTGCTATCGCAATCCGGGGTCTTACCGAGGCCTTCTTCCCACAGGACAAGGAAGACCTTGACAGCATTGCATCGCACACAGAAAATCGATTTTTGATTTTGAAGGAGTCTACGTATATTTCTTGCGCATGTTCTAGCTAGAATCCATGTTTTATGCAAAACTTTTTATGCCCAATTCATTTATCTTTTGAATAAAGACTCAACCTCTTCTCTGCGTTACATGGTTTTTACAACTTCTTCTTCCAATTCTTGTTGTTTCGCTGTTAGTCCTCGACCTTCATAATTACTCATTTCTTCTTTCCAAGCTTCTTCTACTTCTTTATCAAACTTCACACTAATAATTTCAGAGATATCAGTAATGCGAAGCGCTGCCATTATTGTTACGAGGTGTACAAAATTCACAGATCCCTTTTTACCATTAATAAATTCACTAATTGTTGCCATACGGATGCCTGTTAATTTATGTAATTGAAATTGTGTCATGTTGCGATCTATTAAAATATTATCCAGTTTTATTTCTATTTTATGAGGGTATTTCTGAAGTACTTTCATTATAGTCTCGGTTGTTCTCGCTTGCTGTAAATCAAAATCCATTTTACATATCTCCCACTCATTATTATTTTAGTTATATTTTATTATTGCAAAGATGGGAAAAAAGTGTCAATAGATATAGAACGGATGATAGTCGGTAAATCGGGTTAAACTTCATACAGTAATTCAAAGCATGGAATACTCTTTCCTTTTTTTTATAATCTTTTCTAGGTGAAAACTAAATTTTGTGAGGCAAACATTATTAAGCCAACAATTAATTATTAATTACATTCTTTAATACATGGTCTCTCCCTGTATAGATATGTTCTTGCATTGCAGACTTTGCACGATCGATATCTTTATCTTTAATAGAGTTTAAAATTGTGTTATGTACTTCTAATGATTGATATAGGTGTTCTTCTTTATACCAATAAAAAGATCTGTAGATTAATGGAACAACTACAACCTTATCAATCAATTCTAAGATTTGATTATTGTGTGAAGCAACAAATATCTCATGGTGAAAACCTTGATTCGTCTCTTGGATATTTTTAGTTATATTTAAATCAGAAGCATTGTAACTATAAATTGCCTCTTTATAAGCTATATTTTTCTCTTCCATTCTAGCGATTTGTTCTTCTGTTCTATTTAATGCAGCTTCTCCTGTACCGTAACCTTCTAATAATGCTCTTACATTATAAATTTCTTTGATATCATCAGAAGAAAAACTTCTTACAATTATACCTTTCTTTTTATATGGATGTACTATCCCTTCAGAGATTAATTGTTTTAAAGCTTCTCTAATTGGTGTACGACTAACATTAAAGTACTCAGCTAAATAAGTTTCAGTTAGCCTTTGTCCTTGCTTGAACTCTCCACTAAAAATGGCATTTTTTATAGCATCATACACGTTCATAATTATCTCCTTTTTAAATATATTGTATACAATAATTGATATTGCCACAAATAAAAATGTTGATATGTAAGCTATTTATAAAATAGAACTAAAGTACTGTTGACTAATTGTATACAATAATGTAATTTTAATTCAAATCAAAATTATTAAAAAATTACAACGATTAGGAGGAATAAATTAATGGATGAGCATCTGCCATTAAAGGGTATACGTGTTTTGGAATTAGGTACGCTTTTAGCAGGACCTTTTTCTGGGAGATTATTAGGAGATTTTGGAGCTGAAGTTATAAAAATCGAAGCTCCAGATAAAGTGGATCCCTTAAGAGATTGGGGAGGAAAAAAAGAAGATGTGGGGCTTTGGTGGCCTATTCAGTCTAGGAATAAAAAGTCGATAACTTTAAATCTACGAGTAACAGAAGGACAAAAGATCTTTAAAGAACTTGTTCAAGAGTCAGACATCATTATTGAGAATTTCAGGCCGGGAACGATGGAAAAGTGGAATTTATCATATGAAGAGCTATCTCAAATAAATCCTAGAATTATAATGGCAAGAACATCTGGATACGGTCAAACTGGACCATATAAAGATAGAGCCGGTTTTGGTAGTGTCGGAGAAGCTATGGGAGGAATCCGTTATGTAACTGGATTTCCAGATAGACCGCCTTCTAGAATCGGGATATCTATTGGGGATACTTTGGCTGCTTTATTTGCAACTATTGGAATACTTACTGCTTTAAATGAAAGGCATACTTCTGGGAGAGGGCAAATCGTAGACACGGCAATATACGAATCTGTTTTTTCGGTAATGGAAAGTTTGGTCCCCGATTATCTTTTGGCAAACTATGTTAGAGAACGTATGGGGAATATTCTACCAAATGTAGCACCTTCCAATATATATTATACAAAAGATGAGACTTATATTGTAATTGGTGCAAATTCGGATTCAGTATTTAAGCGTCTCTGTAAGGCGATGGGAAATTCTTCTCTATGTGACCATCCAAAATTTAATTCACATATAGCTAGAGGGGAAAACCAGCATGAATTAGACAGCATCATTGAAAAATGGACAAAAGAGAACGAATCAAAAGTTATTTTAGAATTATTACATGAGTATGGTGTACCCTCCGGATTAATTTATTCTATAGAAGATATTGTAAAGGATCCTCATTATAAAGAAAGGGAGATGATTATTGAAAAAAATCATCCGAAATTAGGTAAATTCCCAATGCCTGGAGTAGTTCCGAAATTAAGCAGGACACCGGGCGAAGTTAGAAAAGTAGGTGCAGAGACAGTGGGTAAAGACAATGAAGACATATATCAAAGGTTATTAAATTACGATGATGACCAGTTAAGTATCTATAAAAGCAATAAAGTGATTTAAATGCAAATTATGTAATCGCTTACAAAAAGGGGTGGTGAATTTGAGTGAAAAAAACGTAAAAGAACCGATAAGAAAAAAATGGATATGGATTGTAATGGTAATCATTCTACTAGGAAATGTTCCATGGTATTTTTCGGTTGGTTCATACAAGCCTTTAATCTTGGGAATACCGTACTGGGCATTTATCATTGTTATTTTTTCTCTACTATTATGTGCTTACCTAAGTTGGTTGTGTATTCACCAATGGAACATCGTTGAAGATGAAGAGGAGAGTGACAAAGGGGGAGAAGAATGAATGATTTAGTTTTTGCTGGAGTAGATGGAGTTATTATTTTAGCTTTATATGCTTTAATCATGCTCCTCATTGGTTATTATTCTGGACGAGGGAACAAAAATCTTCAAGATAGTTTAAGTAATTATTATTTGGCCGGCAAGAATCTAGGTTTCATAGCTCTTTTCTTCACACTTTATGCAACACAGTATAGTGGGAATACAATTGTTGGTTATGCTCCTACTGCATATAGATCAGGATTTGTTTGGCTGCAATCCATTTCTTTTATGACTATTATTATTGGAGTATATTTATTGTTTGCGCCACGATTATATGTAATCTCCAAAAAAAGAAATTTTGTAACTCCAACGGATTGGATTAGATATCGTTTTAAATCAAATAAAGTAACCTTACTTGCGATATTTCTGATGTTATGGGGGTTAGGTAATTACCTATTAGAGCAATTAGTAGCTATTGGTCAAGCTGTTTCTGGCATAACAGGCGGAACGATCCCATATCAATGGGCAGTAGTTTTTTTTGTGCTTGTAATGCTGATTTATGAATGGTTAGGTGGAATGAAAGCAGTAGCGTTTACAGATGTCATGCAAGGTGTAGTGTTAATGTTTGGAGTAATTATATTTGTGGGAGGAGCATTTTACCTGGCCGGAGGAGATATGGCTAGTATTACTCAACGTATTGCTGAGGTAGATCCTGTTAAAGTTGGTGTACCTGAACTTATGACCTCAATAAATTGGTTGAGCATGCTTTTATTAGTAGGTTTTGGTGCAGCAATATATCCCCATGCGGTACAACGTATATATTCAGCTGAAAGCGAAAGAACGTTAAAACGGTCTTTTGCAAGAATGGCTTGGATGCCTCCAATTACAACAGGATTAGTCCTTATCATTGGGATTTTGGGTATTACTTTAATTCCTGATTTATCCAATGGCCAATCCGAACAGATTGTAGGAATGCTAGCCAACCAAATTGCCTCTATTAATGGTTTATTTTATTGGGTAATGATTATCTTTTTCGGAGCAATCGTTGCAGCGATTATTTCTACAGCGGACTCTGTATTATTAAGTTTTTCATCTGTAATTTCAAATGACGTATATGGTAGATTTATACGACCGGATGCACCCGAAAAGAGAAAAGTTCTTGTTGGAAAAATTGTTGGGATAATTGTAGTGTTTCTTTTATTAATGATTGCTTGGAACCCTCCTGGAACATTATATCAAATATTCATATTAAAATTTGAGCTACTAGTTCAAGTATTTCCTGCCTTTGTATTAGGTCTATATTGGAAGAGGATGGCGTCAACACCTGTATTCTGGGGTATGTTGGTCGGAGCAGTAATTGCAGGTACTCTTACACTAACTGGAAACAGCACAGTGTTTGGGGTACATGGTGGAGTTATTGGATTAGGAGTGAACTTTTTAATAGCAGTAATTGGTTCATTTATTATTTCAAAATCAAATGAGAATGAAGAGGAACTTGAAGAAATAAACTTAGCTTAGGAAGAGTAATAAAATATCCAATATCTTTTGAGTTAGAGTTAGATTGAATTATTGAACTGGGAACAGATTCCTTAGTCATTGGTAAAATTGTTAATTATTTTATAGATGACAGCTTATACAAAGATAACTTTAAAATAGATCAAAAGAATTTAGATGCTTTAGGGAGACTTGCTGGAATATATACTAGAATCTATGAATTTTTCAGTTTCTAATTATTGTTAGAGAGGGGTATCTATGTGGACGATTCTGAAGTATATTTGACCGACGTTACCGGACGAGATGGGTTTCAAATGGAAAAGGATTGGATTGAAACAGAGGATAAACTATTAATTCTACAGGGGATATTTAATGCTGGAATAAAGCGAATAGAGGCGACTTCATTTGTATCTTCAAAATCTATACCTCAATTAAAAGATGCCAAAGAGGTTGTAGGGAATTTGAAGAATGAAGAAATTACCGTAGCGGCTTTAGTGCCGAACGTCAAAGGTGCAGAAAACGCATTGGAATCAGGTGTAGATGAAATCAATTTTGTATTATCAATAAGTGAAACTCACAATAGAAAAAATGTAAATCATACAGTTAGAGAGTCACTAGAAGAAGTCTATTCGATACAAAAACTGATAAATTCGCCACAAACAGTTCTGAATGTAAGTTTAGGAACAACATTTGGTTGTCCGTTTGAAGGCAAATACAATGTTAGTAAGGTTTATTCAATAATGGAACAACTTATCAATAATGGTATAGATAAGGTTACTTTAGCAGACACAACTGGAATGGCGAATCCAAAAAAAATTCGTCATTATATTACAACGTTGAAAGAAGTTTTTCCACACGTGCAACTTAGTTTACATCTCCATAATACAAGAGGGATGGGATTAGTGAATTTGCTTGCGGGATATAAGGCGGGGGTAAGGCATTTTGATGCATCTCTGGGAGGGATAGGTGGCTGTCCATTTGCTCCAGGAGCTACAGGTAACGTATGTTTGGAGGATATTGTCCATATGTTTATGGAAATGGAAATTCCTATAGAACATTCTATCAACCTTCAAAAATTAATAAATACGTCTAAGAAGTTGGAAAGAATTTTAGGATATCAGCTAGCAGGTCAAGTAATGAAGGCTGGTACTGCAGGAGAAGTTATTAAAAATTAATTAATTTATGGATAATGTCATAGTTAATGGTGAGTTTATAAAAGAGGCACAGCGTTCAGCATGCCTCTTTTATATGAATTAAAATCATAGTATAAGCATTTCATAACGTAGAAATTTATTAATAAAGTGACACTGTATTAGAAAACAATTCTGTTGTAGAATGTTTTAGGCCAATCTCTTACGCGAAGAATTAGCCTTAGGGGTAATGGGAGTGTGTGTGAGTGCTTTTCCTAGCCCGTAATGAGGCATATTTCTGTAAATTGCTTCGTACTCACCTTTTTTTAATTGGTATGTTTCGTGATAAATACCGACAGCATCATTGTTGGCAACTTTTTTATTAAAGTTTCTCCATGCCGTTAGATGTTTGTCTTTTCTTGCATAAGCATGTAACTCTTCTATTGAGTTCCAATATTGAATCATTGCCGTCGTCCTTAGGCCAAAGTAGCTTTCCATTGAAATAAAGCCAAGCGAGTCTTTTTGCGTATATAATTCTTTAATCATCCGCGGCATTGCTAGAAATACAGGAAGCCATTTATGGATAGCAAGACACTTGTTAATTCGCATTCCTATAATAAACACTACTATTTCTTCGGAGTTTTCCGTTGTATATCCACCCGTATAAATCGTTTTACTCATACATTTCCTCTCCTTTTGGGATATTTTTGATAGTTGCTGCACACCAATCCATGGCAGCTTTCGTTGTTCTCTTTCCATAATCTAACGTGTATAACCAATACTTCGCGTCTTTGGAAGCTGAGTCATGTTCTTTAATGGATGTTTCAATTGCTACGTAGGTTTGATAACGTGTTTGTAATTTTGTCCTGTAATCTTCAATAAGACGAATGCTCGCTTTATTTGATTGATGGTTTCCAAAAAATAATTTAAGTAAAATTTCGTTTTTTTCCACGGGTAATTGTTGAACAGGTTCTTCTAACCATGATTTTAGTGTGTTTACCCCTTTTTCAGTTAGTGAATATTCGTTTTTGTCTTTTTTTCCGCTTTCTAAAGATGGAGCAACTTCCGCTAGTTCTTCCTCCACTAGTAACTTTAACGTTGGATAAATCTGTCCATAGCTAATCTTCCAAAAATGATTCAGACTCTGATCAATTAGCTTTTTAATATCATACCCTGATGTACATTCCGTTGTTAAGATACCTAAAATTACATAAGCAGTATCGTTATACATTTTCATTTTTAGTACAACCTTTCTTTATATCAATTAGATATATCTTTTTGATATATTAACAATACCACATTATTGTATTAAATCAATACAAATTTCCGAAAATTTTTAAATAAAAATGGTGTACCCAACTAAAGAGACAGTTTTGCACACCAAAAATATATTATTGAAAATGTTTTATATATAGCTGTTTAAATGAATGTGGTGGAAGAGATTCTTTTGTTTCATCTCCGTTTTTCCAAATTGTAAGTGAATTCTCTGTCAAGGTAATACTTCCATCATATTGAAGCTTAGTAGCTAAAGATCTTTTATTAAATGGAGATTGTGGGTGTTCTATAATGGTTTCTTGGATTTTATTTAATTCCGAAATATGTTGAACTATATAGTTAGAGTCAAAAGCATAGCCGGTCTTCCAATCAGCGTCTTTATATTTAAGTTTTAATTGAAGAAGAAAGTTTCCGTGTGGTGTATCTTGTTTTATGACCCGGAATTCTCCATTAAATGATTGAATTGTTTCCCCGGTTATTGGTACTGGCTTGAGTGGAAGATTCCCACCAAATCCGGTATCGACAAGATAGATGGCTCCATCATATTTCAAGAGTATAGCAATATGTGTTTTTCCCATGGGTCCCCAATCTTGTGCGTTATTGTCATAGATGACGCCACGTATTAAAGAAACATCAAATTCATTTTCCAATAAAAAGTAGTACAGAATAGAGTTTAATTCATAACAAAGACCACCTTCGTTTTGTATTAATATTTTATCGACTAAATTTTGTTTAGTAATGTTTTTCGTTGTCGCATGAATCACACATAGGTTTTCAAATGGAATGGTTGTTGCTGTTTTTATCAATATATCTTCAAGTTTATTAAAAGTAACTTCTTCATTTTCGGATAAACCAATTCTTTGGCGGAATTGTTTTTGTAACATCTTTTTTCCTCCACTTCATCTTTTCTATTATAGAAGGATGCAACTAGAAATAAAAAATATCTGCTTTTATCGTGGCAGAAACTTTGATTTATATTCTCCATTTACGGGTACAGACTTAGAAAGGAGAGATAAGTATGGCAAAACTAAAAGCATTATTTTTAAATACTTCTTTGAAAACAAGTAATGAGGATTCAAATACAGATGCTTTATATGGAGAAGTGGAACGTATTTATGAAAATGAGGGAGTAGTTAGCGAAACGGTACGAGTAGCGGATTACAATATTCCTGTTGGGATAAGTGATGATTTAGGTGGTGAAGATGAATGGCCGACAATCTTAAAAAAGGTAAAAGAAGCTGATATTGTTATTATTGGTACGCCGATTTGGTTAGGTGAGAAGAGTAGTCTTGCAACCGTTACGATGGAGCGGCTTTATGGTGGAAGTGGGTTGACCAATGAAAAAGGACAATCGATTTATTATAATAAAGTCGGTGGTGTTGTTGTTACAGGAAATGAAGACGGTGCAAAAAACGCTGCAACATCCCTTATTTATGGATTATCTCATATCGGATTTCTCATTCCGCCAAATGTCGATACCTACTGGGTAGGAGAAGCAGGACCAGGTCCATCATTCATGGAAGCCAATGGGAAAGAAAATGAATTTACACAAAATCATGTGAAGATGCTTGCTTATAACACTATTCACATTGCGAAATTATTAAAAGAAAATCCAATTCCTGCTGAAGGGAACGTAATGGAATAGATAGAAAACAAGATATTTATTGCAGGTAAAATACAATCGCAATTCGCCTGGGAAGAATACTGTATTTTACCTGCGATTTTTATATAGGTGATAAATGATATGTATTCAAGTAATTATAATAAGATTAAAAAAGTCCTATAGATAGTGAGGGGATATCAAGCGTGTATGGATGTACTTTATAATCGCGGTGTTTATTATACATGGAGTAATGAATATATTCGATGGTGCACATTATTGGTTAAGTCAACTAATTAACAAACGTGTAGTTTTCATTAACACTAGCCTACCTTTTATTTTTTTATTATACTGAAAACTAAAGGGGGGAAGGGTAGGCATGACATTAGCTTCAAAAATTATAGAGACAGAACGATTAACATTACGACCATTTACATTAGAGGACGCAGAAGATGTCACGAATCTCTGCGATAACTACAACATATACAAAACAACGTTACATATTCCTTATCCATACACGTTAGAAAATGCAAAAGAATGGATCTCGAGTCATGAAATTAATAGAAAAGAAGATACGCTTTACCAATTTGCCATCACAGATAAAGATAGTGGAGAACTTTACGGTTCTATATCTCTTTCTAATCGTAAAAACCATCAAAATGGAGAAATTGCTTATTGGCTAGGGGAAGAATTTTGGGGCAGAGGCTTTGTTACAGAAGCAAGTAAAGCGATGATTCAATTTGCATTGAAGAGGTTGTTCAAAAAGTCCGGTGAAAATGACACATCGAATTTCTTCGTTAGCTTGCTTTTCCATTCCTCACGTATTAACTGCATACGTTCCGGTACTCAAAGCTACGCCGCCTCGATTTTCTCGATCCTTTCCATCCTCCTTTTTGAACATGCACTTTGCGGAAAAGAATTTCCATCGCGTATTTGCATACCATCTTAAAATCAACCCAGCGTCAGGTAGGGTGATGAAAAAGTGTGGAATGACTTACGAGGGAACACAAAAAGACCATATTTATAAAGATGGTACTTTCCATGATTTATACTGTTATGGTATTGTCAATGACAAATAACTATGAATGATGCCTGGTGGTTAAAAAATGCAATGGATAAAAATGCAAGAAAAGGCGGAGACTCCAGTGGGAATAGCACGGGCTGAAACGATACTAAGGAGTACCCGCCTATCTTAAAATATATTGTGTACCTAGAAACTAGGACGTAACAATTTCTTTCTTCATTAATCCCCTATAATTGACCACTTCATTGTGGCTCATATATATACGTGGAACACGCTTTCCAATTAGGCATGCTGTTTCATAATGTATCGTCCCCATTAGATTGGCTACTTCTTCCATCGCGATATACCCTTCTGAAGGTTCACCAAAAATAGTAATTACATCATTTAGACTAACATCCTCCACTATGTCAGTAACATCTATCATAGATTGATCCATGCAAATTCTTCCGACGATAGGAGCATGTTCACCATTTATGACAACATTTCCACGGTTAGAAAGTAGACGAGAAAATCCATCTGCATAACCAATTGGCATTGTTGCAATGACGCTTTTACGCTCTGTCGTAAAGGTAAGACCATAACTAATTGCTGTGTCCTTATCAACCGTTTTAACATAAACAGGTTTTGTCTTTAAACTCATTGCTTGTTTTAAATCTATCAATTCTTTCAAGTGTGTTTCTGGATATAATCCATACAAGCCGATACCAACACGAACCATATCTAAATGCATATCTGGATAAGCAATTGTCCCAGCTGTATTACAGCAATGGACGATAGGAATATGGCAATAGGTTCTTAAATAAGAAATAATCTGATTAAAACGGTGAAACTGCATCTCTGTATACGCGGGATCTGTATTGTCCGCATCCGCAAAATGAGTAAATGCACCCTCAAGTATGACAAAAGAAGAATGAAGTGTTTTTGCTACATCGACAGCTTCTTCTTTCGTAGCAATGCCAATACGATTCATGCCAGATTCGATTTTAAGGTGTACACGGGCTGTCATTTGTAGAGACTCAGCAGCTATTTTCACTTGTTCTGCACCTTCTTTTGTGAAAACAGTGAGTGAAATCTGTTGCTCGATTGCTGTTCTTAAACCATCGGGGTGAGTGTATCCTAGAACAAGTAGCGGAGTATCAATTCCTGAATCTCTTAGTTGGATAGCTTCGTCTAAGATTGCAACAGCCAAATAATCCGCACCAGCTTTTAAAGACTCTTGTGCAACCTCTACAGCACCGTGCCCGTATCCATCAGCTTTTACAACTGCCATTAGCTTTGTATGATGATCGATATGATTTTT
Source organism: Oceanobacillus kimchii X50 (assembly GCF_000340475.1). Classification (NCBI taxonomy): domain Bacteria; kingdom Bacillati; phylum Bacillota; class Bacilli; order Caryophanales; family Bacillaceae; genus Oceanobacillus; species Oceanobacillus kimchii. Next base: position 3,442,807 of record NZ_CM001792.1, on the reverse strand, counting down.
AAATGCTGTTACATTATGATAGATGGCATCTAAAGATACTTCTGTCCATGTTTCACGATAACTTCCTTGGATCATTGTGATTCCTCCTTAGGTGGCTGGAAAATATAATTGGTTGAAGGTGGTTATACCATAATTGCGTCATTTAGAATAAAAGTACCCTTCTAAGCTTATAGCAGGAAGGGTACTTGAAAATGGATGTGTTAAAAAGTTCGGTAAAGATGAAATAATGAATATGCTTAGTTTAATTTCATCCTTCTTTCTAAAGGATAAAATTAAACTAATTCTGTGTTTTTGATTGCATCTTCAGGTGAAACAAAGTCGTACCCAAGATCAGCAGCAACTGCTTCGTAAGTTACTTTACCGTTCATTACGTTTACACCAGAAAGGATTGCCGGGTTGTCTTGAATAGCTTTTACTGCACCTTTTGAAGCGATTTGTACCGCATATGGTACTGTTACATTTGTCAAACCAACAGTAGCTGTACGTGGTACTGCACCAGGGATGTTTGCGACCGCATAATGAAGTACATCATGTTTTACATAGATTGGCTCATCATGTGTAGTCGGGTGATCTACAGTTTCGAAGTTACCACCTTGGTCGATTGCAACGTCTACAAGAACAGATCCTGGTTGCATAGATTGAATCATTTCATCTGTAACTAGTTTTGGAGCTTTGCGTCCTGGAATTAATACAGAACCAATAACTAGATCAGAATCTTTTACAGCTTCTGCAATGTTGTACGGATTAGACATTAATGTCTGAATGCTTGAACCAAAGATATCGTCTAATTGACGAAGACGTACAGGATTTAAGTCAATAATCGTTACTTCTGCTCCAAGACCTAGAGCAATTTTAGCAGCGTGTGTACCAACAACTCCACCACCGATTACAGTTACTTTACCGCGGCTTACTCCTGGAATCCCACCAAGAAGGATACCTTTTCCGCCCTCTGATTTCTCTAAATACTGTGCACCGATTTGTGTAGCCATACGTCCTGCTACTTCACTCATTGGAGTTAATAGTGGTAATGTACCATTTACTGTAATTGTTTCATAAGCAATTGCAGTTACTTCACTGTCAACTAATGCTTTTGTTAACTCTGGAGCAGCAGCAAGGTGAAGATAAGTGAATAAAACAAGACCTTTACGGAAGTATTTGTATTCAGAAGAAAGCGGTTCTTTTACCTTCATAATCATATCTGCATTTTCCCACACACTAGCAGCGCTATCGATAAGTTCTGCACCAGCTTCTTTGTATTCTGCATCTGTAAAATTACTTCCTAGTCCTGCACCTTTCTCAATCTGTACAGTGTGACCAGCATTTATTAAATGAACGACCCCAGCAGGTGTCATTGCAACACGATTCTCGTTGTTTTTAATTTCCTTAGGAACACCAATAATCATTTATAAACAACTCCTTTATCAATTTCTACCCTTATCGTACAGCTTTCGTGAAGCGGTTTCATCATTTAAAAATATAAAATAAAAAAACATGATTTGTGCAAATACACAAATCATGTTTTCTGAATGCTATCGATAAGCAGATCGAGATAAATGTTTGTTTTTTGGTTCGCGTTTTTCAGGTCAATTCCACTTACTTCTTTAATCCGTTTCAATCGATAATTCATCGTATTCGGATGAACAAATAGCTTCTTTGCAGCACGATATACATTACTATCGCATTGCAAATAAATATCTAATGTTTCTAATAAAGAAGTTTGATGTCGCTTATCATAAGAACGCAGTCTTTCCATGTAAGGATTGTAATAATGTTCATCTTTTCTAGTTTCTGCAAGCATATCAATAAACTGTAATACTCCTAAATCTTCATATAAAAGGATATCATTTATTCTTTCTGGTATTAGTTGTTGGAGTTTTAATACGTTTTTCGCTTGTTGATAGGATTGTCCAATCAATTGCGGTTGTTCGTAACGTAACCCTCCAGCACCTAATACATTGTTTAGATTTAGTTGCTCTCCAATACGGTGGATGAATTGTTGAATAAATTCATATAATGATTGTTTTGAATCAGACTGCGTCGGTAATCCTACTAGCATAATGAAATCATTATCATCAAATAGGCGTGTAATAACATTAACTTTCACTTGGGACTCGGATAAATAATACGCATGTTTTTCCATTTGTTCATTCACTTCATCCGAGAAACGAATAACAACAATCGTTTTATCATCTTGTAATTGGATGTTATATTGTTTTGCTTGCCGATTGATATCATCCGTGTTTTGTAGATCCCCGCGCAGAAGTTGCCAGAAGAAATCGCGATAACCTTCTTCGGATTTTCGATTGTGCTGACGATTTTTCAAAAAATATTTTTTAACATAGGTGGCAGCTTCTTTAAAGAGGGATATTTCTGCTTCCGTGAAGGTTTTATCGGATGTATGTGCCCAGATAAATCCCAGTATTTCATTTTGTTTTCTAACAGAGATAGCAATTCTATTTCCAAGTCCTACTTCTTGTATTTCTGGAATCACGACAGGGTCGTCACTATCAATTAGTTTAGGCATGTAACCTTTTTTCCAAAAAGCATTAATAACTTTATCCGGTACTTTCCTATTTATAATCGTAGAAATACGTACCTGATCGATGTCATCTTTATGCTGACTATATGAAATAACATGGTGATTAGAATCTTCTATCGTAATCGGACACTCGAATAGATCAGCAATGTTGTCGGCTAATTGATTTGGTGAAGTGACGATATCATTTAAGCGTTTATGAAGTATATCTATATTTAAATTCATCATTTTCCTCCATCAATTTTAAACAAATAAACAAATATGTATCTGTCTATTTTAGTATATACACAAATATATTTCATATTTAAGGTGATATAGTATATAATGACACAAGTTGGGAGGATATACATCATGAAAAAAATTCTACTGATTGGAAGCGCTTTTATCGGCGTAATCGTAGGTGCAGGATTTGCTTCAGGCCAAGAAGTGTTACAGTATTTTACTAGTTTTGGTCTCATGGGAACTATTGGGGCCGTAATTGCAACCGCTTTATTTGCGTATATTGGATTTGCGCTTGTGTGGTTAGGAAGTGTGATGAAAACAAATTCACATAAAGATGTGATATATCGAATTAGTGGAAAGTGGATTGGGCTCATTATCGACTACATTCTTATCTTTACACTCTTTGGTGTAGGTGTCGTTATGCTGGCGGGTGCAGGATCAAACCTAAATCAACAGTTTGGGGTACCTGCGATTGTAGGGACTATTTTAATGACAGTTTTAGTTATTATATGTGGGATGGTAAATATTGATAGAGTAGTATCTATAATTGGTAGTATTACACCATTCTTAATTTTATTTGTTATACTGATCTCCATTTATAGTTTCTTTACATTCGATGGGTCTATATCTGCATTAGATAACGTTGCACAACAACACACATCATCATTACCAAACTGGTTTATCGCTGGTATTAACTATGCTTCCTTTAATACTGCAGTAGGGGCATCAATGGCACTAGTAATGGGTGGAGCTGAAAAAGACTCAAGAACTGCAGCACTTGGTGGTTTGGTAGGTGGACTTGGATTAGGTATTCTAATCGTATTTAGCCACTTAGCAATATTCTCTAAAATTGAAGAGGTAGGAAGCATGGACATGCCTATGCTTGGTATTGTAAACGATATCTCTCCAATTTTAGGGTTTATTATGGCAATTGTTATATTCGCTATGATATTCAATACAGCGTTAAGTATGTTCTATTCATTCGGTGCTCGATTCGCTGATGTTGGTACAAAGAAATTTAAGAATTTTTATATCATTGTTATCTTAGCAGGATTCGCATGTAGTTTTGTAGGATTTACAGAACTTGTAGCTTTCTTCTATCCATTAATTGGTTATTTAGGACTTGTTTTAATTGGAGTTCTTATTTATGCACCATTTAAGGTGAAGAAAATGAAAGAGTTACAACAGCATTCTTCTTAAATACAAAATATCTACTAGAGCTTGTAGAGGATAATCCATCCTTTGCAAGCTTTTTTAGATTACAAAAACATGTATTTTGTAATAGTTAATTTTAACTGAAAATTTAAACTTCCGCTTATTTTTTTAGGAAAACAACCCAAATATTAACAATTGGTATTTAAATGGTAGTAATTTTCCGAAAAATTTCAAAAGCAGATGTAGAGCGGATTACAAGTTTAAATTTAAAATATTAAAAGTAAATATTTGTAAAATTTAGGTATGGAAAAGTGAGATAATTATAAAATAAACGGACATTTGTTCGTATTTACAATTAAAACAATAGTTGTATAATTGGAAAAGTACTAAAAAAAAGGTGGGGGTCTACATGAAAAAGTCACAACATTTTTACATTGCTGTCATTTTACTAGTAACAGCACTTGTACTAGCTGCCTGCGGTGGTAGTGATTCAGAAGGTTCAAGTGGTGGCAGTGGCAGTACTGATTCTTCTGATAAACAAGTTTTTAATATGATAGAAACTGCTGAGATTCCTACAGGTGATCCAGCGTTAGCAACTGATGCTGCTAGTTTTATTGTTTTTGGACAAACGATGGAAGGTCTATATGTTTTGGACGAAAACGATACACCAATTCCTGCAATTGCAGATGGTGAACCAGAAATAAGTGAAGATGGAAAAGTATATACATTCAAATTACGTGAAGATGCAAAATGGTCGAATGGTGACCCAGTAACTGCGCATGATTTCGTATATGCATGGAGAAGAGCAATCGATCCAGATACAGGATCTGAATATGCTTATATGTTTTCAGGAATTATTGAAAATGCAACAGAAGTTATGAATGGTGAAAAAGATCCAGAAGAGTTAAGCGTTGAAGCTAAAGAAGATTATACATTAGAAGTAACATTAGAACAGCCTGTTGAGTACTTAAATTCACTTCTCGCATTTGGAACGTATCTACCTTTAAATGAAGAATTTGTAGAAGAAAAAGGTAGTGACTTCGGTACAAACAGTGAAAATATGTTAGCAAATGGTCCATTTGAGTTAACGGAGTGGAATGGTTCAGGCTTAACATGGAAGTATGTAAAGAATGACCAATATTGGGATAACGAAAATGTAAGTTTAGATGAAGTAAATGTTCAAGTTTCGAAAGAACCAAGTACAGCTGTAAACTTATTTAATACTGATGAAGCTGATCGTACAGCTGCTTTAAGTTCCGAGTATGCTAGACAGTATAAAGACGATGAAAATGCATCTACTTTTAAAGAAGGTAGTTCGTGGTATCTTAAATTTAACCAAGAACGTGGAGGAGAAGAAACTCCTTTAGCTAATGAAAATATCCGTAAAGCCTTAGCAATGGCATTTGATAAAGAGTCATTTACAGAGACAGTATTGGCAAATGGTTCAGTACCATCTGATGGTTATGTTCCAGAAGGATTAGCTAAGAATCCTGAAACTGATCAAGATTTTAGAGAAGAAAGTGGAGATCTAATTTCTTATGACCCAGAACAAGCAAAAGAATATTGGGAAAAAGGGTTAGAAGAGCTAGGTGTTGAAGAGCTTCAACTTGATTTTCTAAGTGATGATACTGAAAATGCAAAAACAACATCTGAATATTTTCAAAATCAATTAGAGACTAACTTAGAAGGTCTATCTATTAAACTAACAAACGTTCCTTTCAAAGTTCGCTTACAGACTACTACTGATCAAGACTATGACATCGTTATGCACGGTTGGGGACCAGATTACCTTGATCCAATGACTTTCCTTGATTTATATGTAACTGATGGTACAAATAATAACACTGGTTACTCTAGTGAAGAGTATGATCAATTAATTGATGATGCTAAAGTGAAATATGCAAACGATCCTGAGAAACGTTGGGAAGCAATGTTAGAAGCCGAAAAACTATTAGTTCAAGAAGATACAGTTATTGCTCCTGTTTACCAACGTGGTAGAGTAGTTCTAATTAAGCCATATGTTAAGGGATTAGAAGAGCATTTATTTGGACCAGATTATACATTGAAAAATGTAACAATCGAAAAATAATATAAATTAACAAATAATTCTTAAATAGTGAGAGAGAGTATTTGAAAAAATACTCTCTTTCCCATTTCCGGTATTTATTAGAATTTTTTTATTTATGAGTTATTAGGAGGAAACAGGATGTTGAAGTACATCGGTAAACGTATTATATACTTAATTATTACGTTGTTTATCATAGCTTCTGTGACATTCTTTATGATGAAGTTTTTACCTGGTACGCCCTTTCAGAATGAAGAGAAGTTATCTATTGAACAACGTGAAATATTAAATGAAAAATATGGATTGGACGAGCCAATCCCTGTGCAATACTTTAACTATATGACCAATCTAGCTAAAGGAGATCTAGGGGTTTCTTTTCAGTTTGATAATCAACCAGTAACAGATTTGCTAGCAAATCGTATCGGTCCTTCACTACAATTAGGGTTTCAAGCAATGTTGATTGGGACCATCGTCGGTATATTACTAGGTGTACTTGCTGCAATGTTCCAAAATACATGGATAGATTATGGAAGTACCTTTTTATCCGTACTTGGTAAGTCCATCCCTTCATTTGTGCTAGCAGCACTAATGCAGTATGTAATTGGAGTACAACTAGAGTTATTACCGGTAGCTTCATGGAATGGTTTTGCCTCATCTATTATGCCTACGATTGCTTTGGCAATATTCCCAATCGCAACCGCCGCCAGATTCATGCGGACAGAACTAATCGAAGTTTTTGGTTCTGATTATATTACCCTAGCAAAAGCTAAAGGAAACTCTAGAATGGAAGTTTCTATGAAACATGCTGTTCGAAATGCGTTAATTCCTTTAGTGACCGTATTAGGTCCTATGGCTGTTAGCTTGATGACAGGTTCAATGGTTGTTGAGCAAATATTTGCTATTCCAGGTATCGGAGAGCAATTTGTAAAATCGATTCAAACAAATGATTTTCCAATTATTATGGGAACAACGTTATTTTTTGCTTTCTTATTAACGGTAATTATTCTTATTATTGATATATTATATGGAATAATTGATCCGAGAATTCGATTGACTGGAGGGGATAAATCATGAGTAATATGACAGAAATACCAAAAAGTCAATTTGAGCCCGCTCCAAGAGACAATGAAAATAATGAAAAAATAGAGAAGCCTCAGCTTTCTTTTATGAAAGATGCATGGCTTAGAGTTCGAAAAAATAAAGGCGCGGTAATCAGCGTTATCTTTTTAGGTTTCATCGTGTTGATGGCTATTATAGGTCCATATTTATCCCCTTATGATGGCACTACACAAGATGTGTCGAAATCTAATTTACCTCCAAGAGTACCTGTTTTAGAAGATTTCGGAATATTTGATGGAAATCAGGTTATTGGTGGAGTTGAGACAAATAAATATGAGGATTTAAATATAGAGGAATATTATTGGTTTGGTACAGATAGTCTTGGTCGAGACTTATTTACACGTACTTGGTTAGGAACGAGAGTATCTCTGTACATTGCATTATTAGCTGCTGCGATTGACATGGCTTTCGGTGTAATTTATGGACTTGTGTCAGGATTTAAAGGCGGTAGAGTAGATAATTATATGCAACGAATATTAGAAGTAATGTCAGGAATTCCCAATCTTATCGTTGTTATATTGATGCTACTAATTTTAGAACCAGGTATTCTATCGATTACATTAGCAATGGTAATTACCGGTTGGATAGGTATGGCCAGGGTCGTTAGGGGACAGGTACTGAAATTAAAAGACCAGGAATTTATACTTGCTTCCCGTACATTAGGGGCGAAGAATGGAAGGTTATTATTTAAACATTTATTACCGAATCTATCAGGTATAATCATTATCAATACAATGTTTACTATTCCTAGTGCTATTTTCTTTGAAGCATTTTTAAGCTTTATTGGAATCGGTCTACAAGCGCCACAAGCATCGTTAGGGACATTAATTGAAGATGGGTATAAAACTTTCCAATTCTTACCGCATTTAATGGTTATTCCGTGTATTGTAATTTGTATTATTTTAATCACGTGTAATTTAATAGGTGACGGACTACGTGACGCATTTGATCCAAAAATGCGCGATTAATAACTGAGGTGACGGAACTTGAAAAAAATATTAGAAGTGAAAGATTTGAATATTTCGTTTCATACATTTGCCGGTGAAGTACAAGCAATTAGAGGTGTTAATTTTGAATTAAATGAAGGAGAGACACTCGCAATTGTTGGTGAATCTGGTTCTGGTAAATCAGTGACAACGAAATCAATCATGAAATTACTTACCAGTAATGCAGAAATAAAGTCTGGTGAAATTAACTTTAATAACCAAAATCTTATTAGTGCATCGGAAAAAGAGATGCAGAAAATACGTGGGAAAGATATCTCGATGATTTTCCAAGATCCAATGACATCTCTGAATCCAACGATGACAATTGGTAAGCAGATTATGGAGCCGTTAATAAAACATCGTAACTTAAGTAAATCGGCTGCGAGAGAGAAAGCAATCGAACTTTTAGATTTAGTAGGGATTCCTAAACCGGATATCCGTATTAAACAATATCCTCATCAGTTTTCAGGAGGGATGCGACAACGTGTCGTTATCGCTATTGCACTTGCTTGTGCACCGAAGATTTTAATTGCGGATGAACCGACTACAGCTTTAGATGTAACTATTCAAGGACAAATCTTGGATCTAATGAAAGATTTACAAAAGCAAATCGAAACTTCTATTATCTTTATTACGCATGATTTAGGTGTAGTAGCAAATGTTGCTGACCGTGTTGCTGTTATGTATGGTGGAAAAATTGTAGAAGTGGGTACCGTGGATGAGATTTTTTATAATCCACAACATCCATATACATGGGGATTAATTAGTTCTATGCCAAGTCTAGATACGAAAGATGAAGAGTTATTTGTTATACCTGGAACCCCACCAGATTTACTTCATCCACCAAAAGGGGATGCATTTGCTCCTCGAAATAAATATGCTATGAAAATCGATTTAGAAGAAGAACCGCCAATGTTTAAAATATCAGATACGCATTTTGCTGCGACTTGGTTGTTGCATTCTAACGCGCCTAAAGTGGAGCCCCCACTAGCTGTGAAAGAAAGATGGGATAAGTTTCACAATAACCAAACTAGTTCGTCAGACGGGGGGAAATGATGTGGCGGAAAAGTTAATTGAAGTAAAGAATTTAAAGCAATATTTTAATGAAGGAAAGGCAAAAGAAGTACGAGCGGTAGATGATATTTCTTTTGATATATATAAAGGTGAGACACTAGGCTTAGTAGGAGAGTCAGGTTGTGGTAAATCTACTACTGGTAGAACGATGATTCGTCTATATAATGCAACAGATGGTGAAGTATTATATAAAGGAACGAACGTTCATGGTAAAAAATCCAAAGAAGATTTAAAGCAATTTAATAGAAAGATGCAAATGATTTTCCAAGATCCATATGCTTCACTTAATCCAAGAATGAAAGTATCTGATATTATTGCAGAAGGTATCGATATACATGGGCTTGCTAAAACTACCGGAGAACGTATGGAGAAAGTGTATGAACTCTTAGAAACAGTAGGTTTGAATCGAGAACATGCTACTCGATTCCCGCATGAATTCTCTGGCGGACAAAGACAGCGAATTGGCATAGCCAGAGCATTAGCGGTTGAGCCTGAATTTATCATTGCCGATGAGCCGATTTCTGCATTAGACGTATCTATTCAAGCACAAGTAGTTAACTTACTCAAAAAACTTCAACATGAGAAGCAACTGACTTACTTATTTATTGCGCATGATTTATCGATGGTGAAATATATAAGTGATCGAATTGGAGTTATGTATTTTGGGAAATTAGTAGAGTTGGCTCCAGCGGAAGATTTATATCGTAATCCACTGCATCCTTATACGAAATCCTTACTCTCAGCTATCCCACTTCCGGATCCTGAGTATGAGCGTTCTCGTACTAGAGAATCATATGATCCGAGAATACATCAGTATAAGGAAAGTGACGAAGTAGCGATGCGTGAGGTTTCACCAGGCCATTTCGTATATTGCTCAGAAGAAGAATTTAAAAACTATAAAACTGAATATAATAAATAAAACAACAAGGCAGTCATTTTGAATGGCTGCCTTGTTTGGTATATTAGCTAGTTTGTAGTAGTAGAGCAGCTAGCATGATAATAATGGTGACGATGCTTGCTATAAATAGTGCTGAATAGTTTTGGGGAACTAACTTAGATAATGGGCTTCTATCCTTGTCTTCCATACGGCTAAAAATATTCTGGAAACTAAAAAATACAACATCAAAAAAACGTCCTTTTATAACAAAAAGAGTTAAAGAAATAAGCAAAAAAATAGAGCCTATAACAAAAGCAACGTTAATATAAGATAGAAGCTCTAATTTTTTATACATAAACAGTGTGAATATAATAATGAGTAGTTGTAAAATTCCTACCCATAGGAATACTTTTTTAAGCATTACTTATCTACTTCCTTTAGTAATTAAATGAATACCAGTTTGATAATGTGAAATTTTATTTGATGGTCATTTTACTCTCCGTTTCATGTGGGATAATTTATTTCTATGATAGAATCAATTATATTAATTATACAATAAATCAACCAACTTATATATGCTTGAGAGTGAGTAAACAGGGTAGAAACAACGGAGGAAAATATGCAACAAGTAAAGACACATACAACAGGAATGTTTTATACATATTTAAAAGAGAAAAATACGTATTCCAATGAAACAATGCATTGTATTGAAAAAACGTTAGAAAATCTATTACGTTATGGAACTACGCTGAACAGACCAGGGATGTTGCTAGGGAAAATCCAAAGTGGGAAGACTCGAACATTTATTGGTTTATCAGGGCTTGCGATGGATAATGGCTTTGATGTAATCATTGTTTTGACAAAAGGAACCAGAGCTTTAGCTAGACAAACATTACAACGTTTATACCTAGAGTTTGCTGGTATCGAAGATGAGGATGTCTTGCAAATTCATGATATTATGTCGATGCCAGAAAATCTAATTGAATATGAATTACAGCAAAAACAAATGATCGTAGTGAAAAAGGAAACTAATAATTTGAAGCGTTTGGAAGAAGTTTTATCGATAAGATATCCAACTTTAGCAACGAAAAAAACACTAATAATTGATGATGAGGCAGACTTTGCAAGTATCGGCTTTTCTAAAACAAAGCGAGAGATTACAGAAATCAATGTAATCGCTGGACAAATTGATAGTCTTCGCAGGAATCTAACAGATGTTAGTTTCTTACAAGTAACCGCAACACCATATTCTCTTTATTTACAGCCGGAAACACTAAAAGTAGATGGGTCTACAAAGGTCTTTGAACCGGTAAAACCTGTATTTACAGAACTGGTGCCTGTACCAAATGAATATATTGGTGGGGAGTATTACTTTGGGGATAGTAAGATAGGCGATTCTATTTCTTCCAATATATATGAACCGATTAACGAAGGTGAATTAATTGCTTTAAAAAAGCCAGACCGAAGAAGATTTAAATTAGAAGAAGCGTTACAAAGTAATAAGATTGCCTCACTCAGAAATTCAATTATTCATTTTGTTGTTGGGGGCGTCATGCGCCGGATTCAACAAAAGCAGCAAGGAACACGAATGAATAAGTATAGCTTCATTATCCATACCGAGCAATCTAAGTTATCTCATGAGTGGCAAGAAACGATAGTCTTAGAAGTAAAACGGCATTTACAACAAGCGGCAAATACACAACCAGAATTACTCCTTAATTTCATAAAAACTTCATTTGAAAACATGAAAAAGTCATTAACGAGTCTAGGAGCGGAAATTCCTTCATTTGCCGAAGTGCAATTTGAAACCTTATGGGCACTTCAGAAAGATCATCTTTTGATTTCAAAAGTCAATTCAGAAACGGATATAAATCAGCTTCTAGATAACTCAGGACAATTGAAACTTAGAGCTCCACTAAATATATTTATTGGAGGCCAAATCTTAGATAGAGGGATTACTATTGCGAATTTAATCGGCTTTTATTATGGCAGAAATCCTCGTCGCTTTCAGCAAGATACTGTTCTGCAACATTCCCGTATGTATGGTTTTCGGCCTAAGGAAGATTTAGCTGTTACAAGATTTTATACAACGAAAGAAATTTATAATGTCATGATGAAGATACATGAATTTGATGCTGGATTACGAAAGGCTTTTGAACAAGGTGGACAAGATCAGGGGGTCGTCTTTATCCAACAAGATCTACGTAATGAAATCATTCCGTGCAGCCCTAATAAATTATTACTGTCAAAAACAACAACATTACGCCCGTATAAACGAATGCTGCCAGTTGGTTTTCAGACTGGATATAAGACATATATTAGCCAAATAGTAGAAAAAATCGATCGAGCGATTGGGGAGAGTGGTAAAAAAGATGGCGTTGCTTTTTTAATACGGCTTGATAATGCAAAGAAAATTATACGAACCATTGCAAAAACATTTGATGACAACACAGGACCATCTTGGGATGTAAAAGCCTTTCTAGCAAGTATGGAATATTTGTCCCGGCATACCGATTCCGACTATCAAGGGCATGTTTGGTGTATTGTGAAGCGAGGCAGAAATATGAGTAGGATTCGTCCTGGTTCTGACCGTTATGAAGATGCTCCAGATACCCCTGCTGGCGAAAAAGGAGAATTAAGAATAGCGAAGCAAGTAGCTACAGATATTCCGGCTTTACTTTTATTACGTTAAAATGGAGAGGAAGAAAAAGGATGGAGAGGAACTCCGTTTTGGTGGCCAGTATTGGTTGCTCCAAAAAACACAAAAACTGTGGTGTTTACGAGCGAATCATTAAGTGAACAGGATGAAACCGAATATTAACGACTGCTGCATTTTCCTGTAATAAGTAGCGTATAATCAACTTTACAAAGGATACAACAAATGGTAAAAGTAGAATAATATTATTCATTTAGGGAGGCCATCCATGTCTTTTTTATTTGATCATTTTGTACATGTAGTAAACGATCCACAGATAGCGATGGAACGTTGTAAGGAACTCGGAATCCATGCAGTTCAAGGAGGAAGACATGAGAATTTAGGGACTTATAACGCGTTAAGTTACTTTGGCCTTAGTTATATTGAGTTTATTGATGTATTTAGCGAACAACTTGCAAACGAAGCGGCTAAGGTCAATCATGGGCTTATCAAAAGTGTTCTAGATGAAAAAGAAGAAGGAGCTGTACGAGTAGCATTACGTTCAAAAGATTTACAAGCTGACACAGAACGTTTTGCTTCTCTTGGCTTTGAGGTGAATGGACCCACACTCGGCCAGACGGAAGTATAATCAAATGGAAGTTATTATTTGTAGGGCGTGATGGAATATCGCCTGAATTGCCATTTTTCATTGAATGGGACGAATCAGATGAATGGAGAAAACAAGATTTAGAGAAAAGCAATGCTATTGCAGATCACCCAATAGGAGATATAGCTTTGGAGAGTATTGGATTTGCAGTAGAAAATGGAGCAGAAATTGCTGCATCATGGAGTGAATTGCTCGGTGTAAAGGTAGGCAATTCTTTTATTGATAGAGAGCTTGACGCAACAGGATATCCGTTACTTATTCCAGGTGGGAATTTTATCTTTTATGAACCGAATGTTAATGGAAAAGTAGAATCTTTTCTACAAACAAAAGGTGAGAAACCGTTTATGGTTCAGTTCAGTGGCGGCGAAAGAAAAACAATTAATTTTTCAGGAGCTTTATATCGATTTGGATAAATCTCTTTCAAAGGTAAAGCAGTTGTAAAAACCCAAAACAACTAGAGAAAATCATTGGGATGGTAAATAGAGCAGGTCTCAAAACCTAAATAACTAAAGAAAAGCAAAAAAATTGGTCAATAGACCGGCTCTCATAAACAAAAAATCTAAAGAAAAGCAAAAAAGTGGTCAATAGACCAGCTCTCATAACCAAAAAACTAAAGAATTCCCTCGCAAATGTACAATAACATTTCTAAATTCTAGACCACGAAATGCCCTCTGGGATTGGGCTAGGAGAAAACGCGGATTGTGCCGGGGTAATCCGTGGTCCTCTTTTCAAATCTCAACCGCCACACCACAAGGTGAGCGTCTTTACAAAGGCATTCATTCCAATTATCTTAGATTAATTGTATTAACTTTTATTTAAAATTTACAACTTAACAACGACTCTTCCGGATACTCATTGGTGAAGAATGTAGACTCTTTACTAATACCTAAACAAGTTTCGTTGATCACTACTCTTATATGAATTTTCTATGATAGCATAAAGTGATAATAATCTTGGGGGAAATATCGATGGGTAAGAAAAAAACACGCCTTAGCGTATTGATAACAACGCTTGTTTGTTTAGTTGTTATTATTGTTCTCATTACCAATGATCTGTTAATTAATTATGCAACGGGTGAACGGCTTAAAGAAAATATTGAAGAGAAAGCAGTGATTATTTCTCGAACAATGGCCAAGTCCGAATGGGTAATTAATGGACTACAGAATAAAGATGAGGAAAAACATATACAAGAATATACGAATGAAATAAGTCGCTCCACGGATTTAACATTTATTGTAGTAATGGATATGAATGGTATACGTAAGTCACATCCGAACTCGGAGTTAATTGGAAAACCCTTTGTAGGAGGAGATGAAGATACAGTATTAGAACAAGGTATCGAGCATATTTCCATATCGGAGGGAACGCTTGGGGACTCATTACGCGCTTTTTCGCCGATATTTAATGGAGACGGCGAACAAATTGGCGCAGTATCGGTGGGGATATCATTACAAGAAATAAATGATGTCATCTATAACAACCATATCAGCAATCTAATTAGTTCGATTGTTGGTTTAATTATTGGAATCTTGGGAGCTTGGTTTATTGCTCGTTATATTAAGCGGATATTATTTGGACTAGAGCCGTTTCAGATTGCTAAGATGTTAAAAGAAAGAAGTGCTACGTTAGAGTCTGCTAGAGAAGGTATTATTACCATCGATACAGACCATAAAATAACGATAGTAAATAAAGCAGCGATGAAAGTTTTTGAAAAAGCAGGAATTACTGAATCTCCTGTTGGGAAAAGCGTAGAACAAGTTCTTCCTCACTCCCATTTAGAAGAAATTTTAGAAAGTAAACAACCTGCGATGGATGTTGAACAGAAAATAAATGGAGTGACGATTTTGGCAAATCGTATGCCAATCGTAGTGAATGACGAAGTGGTAGGTGCTATTTCTACTTTTAGAGATTTAACGGAACTAAAACAATTAGCCAAACAATTATCAGGTGTTAAGCTGTATGCAGAAGCATTACGTGCACAGTCTCATGAATTTATGAACAAATTACATGTGATTAATGGCATGGTAACGACAAAAAGTTACGATGAGTTAGATGACTATATTAAACAAATTGTTAATCAGCGTAATGAAGAACTCAATCACGTCGTTAAGAATGTAAAAGACTCGATTTTGGCTGGATTTCTTCTAGGCAAACTAAGCGATGCAAGGGAAAGAGATGTTAATCTTCAAATAGATATTGCAGAAGAAATACCTGCCGTTCCCGATAATCAAGTTGTTCATAAATTAATTACTGTTATCGGCAATTTAATAGATAATGCAATCGATGCAATAATATCCAAAGAAAACCGAACAATTGATATGTATGTAAGCTATAAAAACGATTGGCTCTATATTGGAATTCAAGATTATGGTGTTGGTATAGATGAAAATACACAACAGCAGATGTTTCAAAAAGGATATTCCACAAAAGGAAATAATCGTGGGTATGGTTTGTATTTAGTAAAACAGAGCGTAGAAGCTTTGGGTGGATCCCTGCGTTTTGAAACGCTTGAAGCTGGAACTATTTTTGAAGTTGAAGTTCCTTATAAGATAAGGAGAGATATACGATGATTCGGGTACTAATTGTGGAAGATGATCCAATGGTAGCGGAGTTTAATAATAGATATATTCAGCTGATCGATGGATTCGAAGTAACAGCAATAGCAACGAATACAACCGAAGCGAAGAAAATCTTGGAACAACAAACAGTTGAATTATTATTGCTGGATGTGTATATGCCAGATGAAAATGGATTAGCGCTACTTTCTTATATTCGAAGTAAGGATGTGGAAGTGGATGTGATATTAATAACTGCCGCATCAGATAAAGAACGTATACGGCAAGCCCTACGATTTGGTGCTGTAGATTATTTAATCAAACCATTTGAATTTGAACGATTAGAACAATCACTTCTTGTTTATAAAGAAAAACAAGAATTATTAATGGACAAAGAAGGTATGACTCAAAAGGAACTGGACAAGTTTATGCATGTGGAAGAAGAAGCGAGTGAATCAGAAAAAATGTTGCCAAAAGGTCTGACAGAGTCAACGTTACAAGTCATCGTATCCGAAATCAGGCGACAGCATGGCGCGTTTTTCTCTACAGATGAATTAGCAGAACAAACCAATATTTCCCGTGTATCTATACGTAAATATTTAAAGTTCTTAGTAGACATTGATTGGATCGAAGAGAAGATGACATATGGGATAGGACGACCAGTCTATTCGTATCAGTATAAAAGAGAAAATGACCATCACTTACATCCGTATGTAAGCAACTAATTTAGAATTGGCTGCTTTTTTTAATTTCAAAACCCTTTTAATAGTTTCAAAACCGTTCAATTTTTTGTCAAATATTTATAATAAATATGAAATCGAATTGAAAGCGATTACGGTGGGGGTAATTATAGTGGTAAATAAAAATTTAAAAGATGAAGCAATTGAACTTCATTATAAACATAAAGGAAAGCTAGAAATCACAGGGAAAATGGAAATAAATAGTGAAGACGATTTAAGTCTTGTGTATACACCTGGGGTTGCGGATGTATGTAAACAGATTGCAGACGATCCGAAAAAAATCAATACACTTACATCTCGGGGAAACATGGTAGGGATTGTAACAGACGGTACAGCAGTACTTGGCCTAGGAAATATTGGACCAAAAGCAGCAATGCCTGTGATGGAAGGAAAAGCATTATTATTCAAGAAATTCGCTAACATTGATGGGTTTCCTATTTGTTTAGATACTACGGATGTAGATGAAATTGTAAATATTGTAAAAGCAATGGGACCAACTTTTGCTGGGATTAATCTTGAAGATATTGCAGCTCCTCGCTGCTTTGAAATTGAAAAACGTCTGAAAGAAGAATTAGATATTCCAGTATTCCACGATGATCAGCATGGAACTGCAATTGTTGTTCTAGCAGCATTAACGAATGCATTAAAAGTGGTAAACAAACAAACTCGTCCAATTAAAATTGTGATTAATGGTGCTGGTGCAGCAGGAATTGCCATAGCGAAGCTACTCTATCATGCCGGATTGACAAATATCACATTAGTAAGCTTAGAAGGCGTTGTAGCAAAAGGCGAAGAATGGTTGAATCCGATGCAAGCAGAAATGGCAGAAGTAACTAATAAAGATAATGTTCGCGGTACTTTAAAAGATGCGATTACAGAGGCGGATGTATTCATCGGTGTATCCGGTCCAGGAGCATTAAAGAAAGAACATATTCAAACAATGGCGAAGGATCCGATTATCTTTGCACTTGCGAATCCAATTCCAGAAATCTATCCAGAAGAGGCGATAGAAGCTGGTGCAGCAGTCGTGGCAACGGGGCGCTCTGATTATCCGAATCAAGTCAATAATTTACTTGCATTTCCAGGAATATTCCGAGGAGCAATTGATGCGGGAGCAAGGGACATTACTACCGAAATGAAGGTTGCTGCAGCTTATGGGATTGCGAATGTACTAAATGATCAGGAAGTTTCTAAAGATAAGGTAATCCCAAATGCCTTGGATGAGAGAGCGGCAGAACGTGTTGCGCAAGCTGTTATGTCGAGTGCTATTCAACAGAAAAAGAAACAAGCTCTGTAAGTTAATGTAAGAGGGGAAGAGTCTTCCTTATCTTTTATAGGGAGGCTCTTCAAAAAACAAAAGTGAATGAGAAAGGTGAATAGAATGAAAGATTCTACAGAAATGAAAACGAATACAACAAAAAATAATACAGTTTCCCTTCCACAAACCGGAGTGAAAATATTTGGATTGCCAGTGTTATGGTTTCTTCTATTTTCAGCAATAACGATTATCGCAATATATTCTGGTAGCCTTCCAGCTGGTATGATTGGTAGTTTACTTGTCATGATTGTAATTGGTGAACTATTAGGATTCGTCGGAGATAGAACGCCAATCGTACGTACCTTCCTTGGTGGGGGAGCAATTGTCGCGATATTCGGCTCTGCGTTTATGGTATATAGCGGTATATTGCCAGAGTATGTCGTTACAGGCGTTACTGATTTTATGACAACTGGCGGTTTTCTTGATTTTTATATTGCAGCACTTATTACCGGAAGTATTTTGGGAATGAGCTCTAAGCTATTAGTTAAAGTTGGTGTCCGTTTCTTTGTTCCTATCTTCGGAGCAATCATTGGTGCGATTATTTTAGCAGCTATTATTGGTAGCATTGTAGGATTCACGATTCAAGACGCAATACTTGTTTTAACGTTACCGATTATGGGTGGAGGCATGGGAGCAGGCGCTGTTCCGATGAGTCAAATCTATTCAGAACTATTAGGCAACAGTCCAAGTTACTATATCTCCATGTTAGTACCTGCACTAGCTCTAGGAAATGTATTTGCGATTGTTTTAGCTAGTGTACTAAATTTAATTGGAAAGAAATATCCTTCTTTAACAGGGAACGGGCAAATTATTGAAGGAGTAACGGAAGAGAAAAAGGAACAAAAATATGATATTAAATTAATGGGAGCAGGGTTGCTTGCAGCAATTGCTTTCTTTACAATTGGCTCTGTGTTAGGTGATTTCTTACCAATTCATGCGTATGCTATTATGATTATCTTAGTAGCTTTAACTAAAATTGCGAATATCTTACCAAAAACGGTTTTAGATGGTGCAAGTCAGTGGTATCAGTTTGTAGCTAGTAACTGGACATTAGCACTGTTATTCGGAATCGGGGTTGCGTACACTGATTTAAATACAGTAATCGAAGCATTGACACTTCAATATATTCTAACTGTATTTGCTGTCGTACTAGGAGCAATACTTGGTGCAGGTTTACTAGGTAAACTCGTAGGATTTTACCCAATTGAGGCAGCTATTACAGGTGGATTATGTATGGCCAACATGGGAGGTACGGGAGATGTAGCAGTATTATCTGCTTCCAAACGTATGGAATTAATGCCATTCGCTCAAATCTCCTCTCGCTTAGGTGGAGCAATTATACTGCTCATTACTGGCTTAATCATACAAATGTTCTTATAGACAACATTATTAAGAGCTTTTATTGTGAGAAAAATGATCACAATAAGAGCTTTTTTATGTTTGTAATTAACGATAGAATTTAGCGTCAATAAAAAAAGTGAAATATTTTATATGTGAATCAATTTCATAATTAATAAAATCCGAATGTATTGCTGTTTGATTTCCATTGCAGACGGCGCTTTCCGCAGGCACGGCTTCAACTAACTAGGAAAAAAACCCCCTTTTCCTAGTGGATTTTCAGCTCGTGCTGATCCTGCAGGAGTCGCCGTCTTCCATTTCAATCAAAACCAAGTAATTCTAATAATCCGAACATTAATATTTATATTCAGTCTTATTATTCGTTTTTATAAAATTAAGCAATGGAAATTTACTCATATGGTATAATTACCTATATAACTAAACTTTTAGGAGGAATTTACATGGGTCTTTTTGATGGTATTATGGGGAATGCATCCGAAGTAGATAACGGGAAGATTGAAGAAGAATTTCAGCAAGTTTTAGCGGAATCAGAAAATATTGAGAGAACGTACAAACTTATTCGAGATTTATTTATCTTTACGAACAAGCGATTAATTCTAGTAGATAAACAAGGTGTAACAGGTAAAAAGATGGAAATCCATTCGATACCTTACAAAAATATAGTTCACTTTAGTATTGAAACTGCTGGAAGTTTTGATTTAGATGCGGAGTTAAAAATCTGGATATCTGGTAATTCTGTGCCTTTCCAAAAGCAGTTTAACAAAAGCTTAAATATATATGAAGTTCAAACCGTATTGGCAAGCTACGTACTTAATTAATTTATTTATTTTATTTGACATTAACTATCTGAAGTTTTACACTTTTACTTAGAATTGAATAGTGTATTCTTCGGGGCAGGGTGTAATTCCCGACCGGCGGTGACAAGTTAGTAAGAACTTGAAGTCCGTGACCCGCTTTCATGCGGTGGATCTAGTGAGAATCTAGAACCGACAGTAATAGTCTGGATGGGAGAAGAATAGCTGTATGGATACGTATATCTATTGACGTGGAGAAAACTAGGTTGTTTCTAGTTGTCTTAAATTTACGTATTTTTACACATATCGTTTATTAGAGTTAGCTATGCCCCGCAATCTACATATTGCGGGGCTATTTATATGGAGATTATGTAATTCATTTTTCCTTACATCGTTCTACGAGTGAGACTAATTTAGTTGCTTACTCTCTATTTCAGTATTATTCCCCCTTCAAAGAGATCACATTCATTTCTGATATTAAATTAAATAAAAGGAGCTGATGGTTTGTTTACAGGAGTTGTTCAAACAATTGGGCAAGTAACGAACGTGGAGAAACGACGAGAAACAATTCAACTTGTTATTCATACAACAGAGTCGCAATTGCTGCATTACAACGTTGGCGACAGCATGGCTGTTAATGGAGTGTGTCTGACTGCCACCAAAGTAGCTGAGGATACATTTATGGCTGATGTCATGCCTGAAACATTTCGATCTACCAATCTTCAATATGTGAGTATTGGTTCATCTGTGAATTTGGAAAGGGCGATGCGTGCAACAGATCGATTTGAAGGGCACATCGTTGCGGGTCACGTAGATTCCACTATTACCGTCAAACGTACATGGAAAGACCAAAATGCATATTACATGAGCTTCACATTGCCGATACCATATGCGCAAGAAGTCATTGCGAAAGGTTCAGTTACCTTGGATGGTACCAGTTTAACGGTTGTAGAAAAATCTAGTCATACATTTACGATTAGTTTGATTCCCCATTCACAGCAAGCATCGATTTTGTCCCAACGTCGAGTGGGTGATTACGTAAATATGGAGACGGATATGCTTGCTAAATATATTCTTCAAGCAAACAAGCAAACCTTATCACAGTCCTTTTTACAAGAAAATGGATTCTAAGGAGGGTAAATATGAACGAGCAAAGCAAGATAGAGCGGGCGATAGAAGATTTGCGGAATGGAAAATTGATTATTGTTGCAGATGATGCGGACCGAGAAGCAGAAGGAGATCTTGTTGGGCTCAGCGAGTTGGTAACGCATGAAAATGTTAATTTTATGACTAAATACGGACGAGGATTAATCTGCGTTCCAATTACAGAAAAACGAGCGGTGGAATTAGATTTAGATACAATGTCTAAAAATAATACCGATACGTATGGTACTCAATTTACGGTTAGTGTTGATCATTATACCAATTCTACAGGGATTTCTACGGCTGATCGTGCAGATACAATACGGGCTTTAGCTGACCCATTATCAAAAACGACAGATTTCAAGCGTCCGGGTCATATGTTTCCATTAATAGCGAAGAATGCAGGCGTATTGGAACGTAGAGGTCACACAGAAGCAGCTGTTGATTTGGCAAGTCTATCAAACTCGTTTCCATCGGCGTATATTTGTGAAATTTTAAATGATGATGGATCGATGGCAAGATATCCAGCTCTTGAAACACTGGCGAAACAATGGCATTTAACCTTAATTACAGTAGAAGATCTCGTTCAATATCGAAAAAAAGAAATAGCTATAGAAAATTAATCGTAGAGGAGTTTGATCGTATGACAATATATGAAGGAAACTATAATGGACAGGGAAAGAAGATTGCGATTGTAACAAGTAGATTTAATGAGTTTATTACTGCGAGACTATTATCCGGTGCAGAAGATATGCTTATTCGTCACGGCGTAGCTAGAGAAAATATCGATGTGATCTGGGTTCCTGGCGCTTTTGAAATTCCTTTTATAACTAAACGTGCAGTTAATTCACAAAAATATGACGGTGTATTAACGTTAGGAACAGTTATCCGCGGAGCAACTACACATTATGATTATGTTTGTAATGAAGTCTCCAAGGGAGTAGCCCAAGTAGGGATGAATAGCAACATACCAGTATTGTTTGGTGTATTAACAACAGAGTCGATTGAGCAAGCTGTAGAAAGAGCAGGAACGAAAGCTGGAAATAAAGGTGCAGAAACAGCGCTCGGGTTACTTGAAATGATATCATTAAACGAACAATTCCAAATAGAGAGCGTCGGAATGAACTAGTATGAACAAACTGTCCAGAAGTCTCACCGTGATAAACGAAGGCTATGGACAGTTTTTTTAGTTGCGTGAATTATAATATTTGAGTCAATTTCATCATTCTAAGTTTTATTTAAAATCGAATGTTTTATTGGTATTTATATAACAACGTTAGATTAACCGCAATCACTTGGCTTTGATTGTAATGAAAGAAGGCGACACCTGCTCAGAATAGCTGATGCTGTGCCTGGGGAAAGCTGTAATGAAAATAAAAATAGCGAACATTCGAACTTCACACAAAATATTTTGATTATAAAATAGACTCATTTGTGTGCTATGAATAACTAAATAATTGAAACCAGCTACATCTAGTACAAGTGTACATAAACAGAAGTTAAAAATACTGTTGTGAAAATGTTGAAAATTTGAAATAATAAATTTTGATTGATAAAAATCTAGATAGGAGGTTTCATGTAGAAATAATTTAATAGAAAGGATGGGAATAGAATATGAAATTTACGATAACAGGCGATAGTGCCATTATCATGAAAGGGTTAAGCGAGTTACAAGCAAGCTATGATTTCTCATTGGCTGAACGATCCGAGATTAACATTACTTGTGTGCAGGAAGAAACACTCAATGGCTTAGCAATCTCTTATAGACAAGGAAATGGGACCATCACATACGCATACCCTAATCAATTCTTTCGCGCTTTTAGTATGCTGCTTCAACATCTACAACAAGAAGATACTCCTCTGGAAACAAACGAAAAAATGCAATTTTCAACTGTTGGACCGATGTTCGACCTTTCACGGAATATGACCATGAAATTAACAACATTAAAAGATTTTATCCGAAAGTTAGCTATGATGGGGCATAATAGCATCATGCTTTATATGGAGGATACCTATGAAGTGAGTGATGAACCTTACTTTGGTTACATGCGTGGACGTTACACAGAAGTCGAACTACGTGAATTGGATGAATACGCTGCATTATTCGGGATAGAGCTAATACCGTGTATCCAGACACTGGCTCATTTGGAGGAATTTCTAAAATGGGATGCTGCCTATAAATACAAGGATACAAGAGGTGCATTGTTGCTGGAAAGTGAAGATACGTATGATTTGCTAGATAGAATGATACATGCGGTTACAAAACCATTCCGCAGTAAACGTATTCATATAGGTATGGACGAAGCGGAAGAAGTAGGTAGAGGAAGGTTCCTAAATATTCATGGTTATCAATCCCGCTTTGAGATGATGTCGAAACATTTAACAAGGGTATTAGAAATCACGGATAAATATGAATTAGAAGCGATGATGTGGAGTGATATGTTTTTAAAGTTAGCATCGGAAACAGGAGATCAGTACGACAAATCTACGAATCTGCCAGAATATATTATTCAACAATTACCAGAAAATGTTCAATTTATGTATTGGCAGTATAACCAAACGGATTATGATCACTATGACAATATGATAGGTCAATTAAAACGGTTTGGCAGGACTCCAGCGTTCGCAGGAGGCATGTGGGTGTGGAATACGTTCGCACCAAACTATCATATTTCTTTAAGCGCGAGTGAAAAAGCACTTCAAGCATGTAAAGATAACGGAATTCGTGATGTGTTTGTGACTTTATGGGGTGATGATGGATATGAAAACAATGTGTACACTTCTCTTTATGGATTACAATATTACGCAGAACATGCATTTAGCGAGCAAGTAGATGAATTGCAAGTCAAACAGAGAGCAACATTTATAACTGGAATTGATGCAGATGCCTTATTATTATTGAACAAGTTGGATCAACCACCTGGTGTAGCGGATGGAAATCTTCAGCAGACGAATCCATCTAAGTTCCTTTTATGGCAAGATCCATTATTAGGTGTTTTTGATAAACATATAGAAGGACTGGATTTAGACGAGTATTATAAAGATCTTTCTAAACAAATCGAACGGAAGCAAAAGGAAGCGCACGAATACGGTAAATATCATTTTGACGTACCTAAAAAGCTATGCACTGTATTAGCGAATAAAGCATCTCTCGGAGTAAATTTAAAACAGGCGTATGATAAGAAACAGTTGTCTGAGTTAACACAATTAGTAGATACAAAGATAGTGCCATTATTAAGTGATGTTTGTGAACTTCGATCTGCACATCGCAGACAATGGCT
Source organism: Oceanobacillus kimchii X50 (assembly GCF_000340475.1). Lineage (NCBI taxonomy): Bacteria > Bacillati > Bacillota > Bacilli > Caryophanales > Bacillaceae > Oceanobacillus > Oceanobacillus kimchii. The sequence goes on along the minus strand of NZ_CM001792.1, from coordinate 3,418,281 downwards.
AACAATGAATAAACCGTTTGGTTGGGAAGTAATTGATATACGTTATGGAGGTTTATTGAATCGTCTAGAAACTACAAAAGATCGCATTGAACGTTTTGTACACGGTGAATTAGATCAAATTGAGGAGTTAGATCAAGAGAGACTTTATTATTCACCAAGATTCGAACAATCTACTGGCCTCGGGTGGGGTAGTTATTATTATCGTATGGCATCCCCTAATGTATTTTTTCATGTTTTACCAATTTACTAGAAATGGATGGAGAAGCGAATGAATTCATTATTCGATGTATTTGTAGGGAGTTATGGAGAAAGGAATGAAGAAACAATTCACTGGCTTTCTTTTGACCCACGTATCGGTAAGCTTGAGAAAGTAGCAGCTTTTGATGGAATTGAGCACCCCTCTTTTTTAGAAGTTAACACGAGTAAATCTTGTCTATATGCTATTAGCGAGGTTGAACAAGGTGAGGTCATCTGTTATGGAATTAATCCAGTTCACAAGCAATTAATAGAATGGAGTCGTCATCCTACCCATGGTGGGCCTTGTTATGTTGAGGTAAATGGTGACTATGTTTTTGTAAGTAATTATACTGGTGGCAATATAGTCGTTTATGGAACAAATGAAAATGGAAAGATTGAAGAAGAGACCGATTGCGTCCATTTCTCAACTGAATCAAGATTGCATACCATACGGCGCTTGCCTGAAAGTGATTATTATGTTGCAACAGATCTAGGAAAGCATAAGTTATATTTCCTCTATTTTAACCAAGAGACAGGAAAACTTCAGCAGCGATTTGAAGCGGAAACACCTTATCCTTCAGGACCAAGGCATATTGATTTCCATCCAGAAATAGCAGTATTATACGTTGTAAATGAATTTGATTCCACCGTACTCGTATATGCATATGATGTAGAAAAGGAGTTCGTACAGTTACAGCAAAGAATAACCACGTTACCAAGTAATTGTAAACAAGAAAATTATAGTGCAGAAGTACAATGCAACGGAAAATTACTATATGTGTCAAATCGAGGGCACGATTCTATTACAACCTATCAAATAATAAACAATGGACTTCTAAAGAACTATTCGATTTCGAGATTAGGCAGCAAATGGCCAAGGCATTTTCAATCAAAGGTCCCTGGTGAAAAACATTTAATTATCGCCAACGAACATAGTAATGAGTTAATGGTAATGAGAAAAACACAGAAGAATGAATTAGTACATTCCAATCAGAGGCACGCACTGCCAAGACCAGTTTGTGTAAAAGTGATGTAGATAAAAAAATAAGTGTTTTAACATGAAGGAAGTAGCAGCTTCCTAAAAAATTCATTACAAACATTATAATGTTATATTGACGTAACATTAGAATAGTGTTACTATTTAGAATAAGTAGAAATTTTACTTAAGTTTTATAATTTCTTAATTTTATTTTAATGGAGGGGTGATACATAAACGATAGATTTGGTTTGATGAAGCATAGGGGGATCAACAGTTTTGTAGAAATATATATTTCTAGGGAGGGGAAAGCAAAGTGAAGGTAAAAAGATTATTGTTAATTCTTTTACTAATATCGTTTGTAACCGCTTTATCAGCTTGTAATAGCGATGATGAAGGTGGCGAAGATGGTGGTGACGGCGGTGATGCGACTGCCGCAAATGAAGGTGTAAATGAGTCAGGAATGCCTATTGTCGATGAAGAGCTAGAGCTAACTTTTTTTGCAAACAAGCCTGCTCAAAATGAAGACAATAATTGGAACGATATCCTAATTTGGAATGAGTATAGAGATCAAACAAACATCAATGTGAATTGGGATCTTGTGAGTCCAGATGCTTTAGAAGAAAATCGTAATTTAGCTTTAGGTAGTGGAGATTTACCAGACGCATTCTTCCTATCGCAGCTTACGAGTACGGATTTATTAAGATATGGAGGGCAAGAAGTATTCCTACCGTTAAATGATCTGATTGAACAATACGCTCCAAATCTTACAGCGTTAATGGAGCAGGATCCAAGTATCCGTAAAGCTGTTACGTTTCCAGATGGAAACATTTACTCCATGCCAGCACTTATTGAGGAGGATTTCTTATCCTTACGTCTGAGTGCTCGTCCATGGGTGAATGAAGAGTGGCTAGATGAATTAGGAATGGAAATACCCGAAACAACAGATGAATTCTATGAATACTTGAAAGCCGTGAAAGAGCTTGATCCAGTAGGTGGAGGAAAAACGATTCCTTATGGAGGGACGCAAATCCAAGAATTAGTTCAATGGTTAGCTGGTTCTTTTGGTGTGATGAATCAAGGTACGTCGAATATGAATTATGACTTAGATTCTTCTGGTGAAGTTCGTAACTTTGCTATAACAGATGAATATAAGCAAATGCTTGAATATATTAACAAGCTGTATGAAGAAGGATTGATTGACCAAAGTATCTTTACGATCGAGTGGGGGCAATTCCTAGCGAATGCATCTGATAATTTATATGGAAGCATGATTTTCTATGATCCAATTGAATTATTTGGGGAAGATATTGGAGCTCAATATAACAGTGTTGCAGCGTTAGAAGGACCAGAAGGACATCAAACCTATAATAAACTTTCTTCTTCTGTATGGGATCCAGCAAACTTAGTAATCACAAGTGAGAATGAGAATCCAGCCGCAACTGTACGTTGGATGGACCATTTCTATAGTGATGAAGGTGCGGAACTTTACTATATGGGGGTAGAAGGTGAAACATTTGAAATAGAAGACGGTGAAGCGGTTTATAAGGATCACATCTTAAATCCTGAAGGAGATATTACTTTCGAACAAGCGTTATCGAAACAGTTAACATGGTTAGGATCGATTAATGGGATTATTAAAGCAGATTACTTCCAAGGTGGAGAAACTGCTCCTCAATCCATGGAAGCTGCCGAGAAGATTGAACCTTTTGTTCCAGAAGAAATTTGGCCGCGTTTCACATTTACCGATGAGGAGAATATTATCTTGCAATCTACTGGTCAAGATATCAACAACTATATCGAAGAAATGCGCGACAAATTTATTACTGGTGATGAAGATTTAGCTAACTGGGATAATTATGTAGACACACTAAACCAAATGGGATTAGAAGAGGTTGTAGAAGTACATCAAAATGCTTATAACCGTTATACAGAGAATTAATTATTTTGATTACAGATGGATTTGAAGAGAGAGGTTCCCCCTTTTCCTCTCTCTTCTACCTTTTGCTAAAAGAGGTTGTTCAAAAAGTCCGGTGAAAATGATAATTATCTGGGGGATCTTCTACTAAAATAGCCCACGTCCTGTGGAAGCTCGTTGGCTTGCTTTTCTCGGTCCTTTTTGAGCACGCGCTAAAAAGAAAAAGAGAGTAGATTCTGTTGAACAGCATTACTTCCTAGTAACCAGCATGACAATACAACTTCAGACTTGTAAGTGAAGCAATGTTCAAAAGTATACATAATTGCCAATCAAGGTTGTTTCATTAGGAAGATATGGTAAACGTGTCAAGGTTGTATATTAGTTAGCTGTTTAAGGAGGTAGACAATAATATGGCAAAACTAGCGCCCGCTCATAGGGGTAGAGGCTACAAAATAAAAAAGAATTTACTTGCAAATTGGCAATTATATATATTTCTTTTACCTGTAGTTTCGTACTTTTTTATTTTTCATTATATACCAATGTATGGCGTTCAAATTGCTTTTAAAGATTACTTTGCGAACTTAGGAATCTGGGGAAGTCCTTGGGTTGGTTTTGAACATTTTGAGCGTTTTTTTAGCTCATATTACTTCTGGAGATTATTAAAAAATACGCTCGTCTTAAATCTATACATGCTCATACTATTCCCATTACCGATTATTTTAGCACTAGCATTTAATGAATTACGTAATGGGGCATTTAAGAAATGGACGCAAACCTTAACGTATGCACCACATTTTATTTCTGTCGTCGTTGTCGTAGGAATGCTTGTTGCATTTTTAGATCCCAATACAGGGTTAATCAATCATCTTATACGTGCTTTAGGGATGGAACCAATTCCGTTTTTAACAAGTCCAGATTGGTTCCGACATATCTTTGTCTGGTCTGGTCAATGGCAAACATTAGGGTGGAGTACAATTATTTATTTGGCAGCTCTTGCAGGGGTGAACCCGGAGCTTCATGAAGCAGCAAGAGTGGATGGTGCCACGAGATTGCAACGTATTTTCCGAATAAATATTCCAAGTATTATGCCAACCATCGTCGTATTATTTATTTTAAATATCGGAAACTTTATGCAAATTGGCTTTGAGAAAGTGCTACTCATGCAAAATACATTGAATTCGGAGACGTCGGATATTATCCAAACGTTTGTATATGAAACGGGTATCCTACAAGGTCAATATAGTTTTGCTGCTGCTGTTGGTTTGTTTGAATCGGCGATTAATATCGTTCTTTTAATTACCGTTAATCAAATCGCACGAAAATTTAGTGAGAACAGCTTATGGTAGGAAGGAGGATGCAACATGTCTAGATTTAGTTTGTCGGATAAAGCCTTTGACCGGTTAAATATACTCTTTGTATCGATCATTACAATAATCATCATTTATCCACTAATTTTTGTGCTGAGCGCATCCATCAGCGATCCTCAAGCTGTGAACACAGGGAAAATGTGGCTTTGGCCGGTGGATATTACTTTTGATGGGTTCCAACGAGTCTTCCAAAATGATGCGATTTGGACGGGATATAAAAATACGATTATATATACGATCGTTGGTGTGCTTGTACACTTGTTTGTTTTATTGCCAGCAGCATATGCCTTGTCCCGTAAAGAATTATTGGGAAAGAAGCTTTGGTTATGGTTTATTTTATTCACGATGTTATTTAATGGAGGGCTTATCCCAACGTACTTAGTTGTTCGTAATTTGCAAATGCTCGATACAATGTGGGCGATAGTGATCCCAGGTGTTGTAGGAGCTTGGTCGATTCTTGTTGCTCGAACATTCTTTCAACAAACAATACCTGATCAACTCGTCGAAGCATCTAAAATTGATGGGGCAAGTGACTTTTACTTATTTATTAAAGTGGTGCTACCGTTATCATTACCAATTATTGCCGTAATGGCACTCTTTCATGGGGTAGCTTTATGGAATCAGTACTTTAATGCTTTAATTTATTTGCGAACAGAAGATAAGTTTCCATTACAGCTGATACTTCGGCAAATTTTAATCTTGAATGAAGTAAATGCAAGTAGTATTTCCAATGCTGCTGGTTCTGCACAATCGTTCGCAGAACAAGTAAAAACAGCTTCCTTAGTAAAATATGCAGTAATCATTGTTTCTGCACTACCATTATTAATTGTATATCCATTTTTACAACGTTTCTTTGTAAAGGGAGTTCTAATTGGTTCGGTGAAGGAATAAATAAACGGAGGCAAAAGTGGAACAGTGCAAGTGAAACTAGAGGTTGTAATAGAATTGATAGCTACTTTTGTCTCTGTTTACAATGATTTGAGTAGAGAGGTGAGATAGATGACGAGTATTGCACAAGGATACTATACAATAGCCGTTTGGATAACACGTTTTGCATATTTAAATATTCTCTGGGTGGCTTTTACTATATTAGGGTTAGGAATATTTGGTCTTATGCCAGCAACCGTAGCAATGTTTGCAGTGGTTCGGAAGTGGAATATGGGTGAGCAGGATATTACTATTTTTCCATTGTTTTGGAAGACATTTCGTCAAGAATTTGTAAAATCAAATGGATTAGGACTTTTGCTAGTGGCAATAGGATACCTTCTAACGATAGAATTCCAAATACTTGGGACACAAACAAGTCTTATTTATCAGATGGTTCAGTTTAGTGTTGTCGTTATTTTAATTTTATATGTCATGGTAGTTGCTTTTTTCTTTCCAATCTATGTTCACTTTAATTTAAAATCCATGGACTATATCAAATGGCCATTTATTATAGGAATCATTCATCCTATTTTAACGGTGGTTTTATTAGTGGGAATTGGTCTGCTGTTATCTATTACTTTTTATTCTTTACCAGCATTACTATTTTTGTTTGGAGGAAGTGTAACAGCCTACATTTTAATGTGGGGAGTTTCGAAAACTTTTGCAAAATATGAAGTGCAGAATAAATAAATGTAGAAAGAGGTGGTAGCAAATGATTGAAAAAACAATAGGAGAACTGTTTGTAATCGGTTTTGATGGTAAAGTTATTCCCGAATCCATCAAACAGCTTATCCACAATTATCATATCGGTGGCATTATTCTTTTTACTCGTAATATTGGAAGCCCTAATGAAGTGCTTGCGCTAACCGCTGCTTTGCAGAAAGAAGCACGAGATGCAGGATATGAACGTCCACTACTCATTTGTGTTGATCAAGAAAATGGTACAGTACGACGTCTCGGAGAAGGAACGACAATATTTCCTGGAGGCATGACGATTGGCGCAAGTGACAGTGAAGAGAATGCATATCAGATAGGTTATGCTAGCGGAAAAGAGTTAAGAGCATTGGGGATTAATTGGAATTTGGCCCCAGTAGTTGATGTGAATGTAAATCCAGATAATCCAGTTATTGGTGTTCGTTCTTACGGAGAATCACCAGAACGTGTCACTCGTTTAGCAAAAGCAGCGGTGAAAGGTATGCAAGATGCAGGTGTTGTGACGACGCTCAAACACTTTCCTGGTCATGGTGATACAAAAGTGGATTCGCATTTAGCCTTACCTGTTATTCCCCATAATATAGGGAGGTTAGAGGATATCGAGTTACGGCCTTTTCGAGAGTGCTTGGAATCCGATGTGATAATGTCTGCACATATCTATTTCCCTGCATTGGAACCCGCAAAAGATAAACCAGCTACATTATCCAAAGAAGTAATGACGGGATTGCTTCGAGATAAATTAGGGTATACCGGGCTAATTACGACGGATTGTATGGAAATGAATGCGATTTCGGAAACAATTGGTACGGAGAAAGGAGTCGTTGCCGCGTTACAAGCAGGTGTGGACCTAGCAATGGTATCGCATACGTTGCAGAAGCAAATTGGTGCTCTAAAAGAAGTGAAACTAGCAGTAGAGTCAGGGAAATTGAGCAGAGAATCTATTTTATCATCGGTAAAACGAATTAGGCGTGTTAAAGATACATATATCAATTGGAATAATACCGTTTTAGATTCAAGTGCAAGTGTACCTTCTTTTGTCGGAGGAAATGACCATCGTGAATTGGCTAAGGAAGCTTATCGTCAAGGTGTGACAATGGTTTATAATCATGGGCTGATACCGATTGATAGTGGTAGCGATATGGCAGTAGTCACACCATTAGCGGCTGTACAGTCGGCAGCAGAGGATTCGTCGCATGCAGCAATTCGTCTTTATGATGTAATTTGTGCATATCAGCCACATGCCAAAAATATAACATTAACAGAGGATTGGACGGAAGAATATATACATGAACAAATAGAACATTGGAAGCAGTACGATGCAGTTATATTCGGTGTCCAATATTTAGCCCAACATCCAGTTCAACAATTGTTTTTAGAAATACTTGCCGCAAATGATGTTCCAGTAATCGCAATCGTAATGAAAAGTCCTTACGATGTAGCTATACTCCCGGAGCTTCAAGCATGTATATGTACATATGAAGTATCTTACCCAGCATTGGAAGTAGCTGCGAGTACTGTGTTCGGGAAAGGCGACATTCTAGGTGGTCTACCAGTAACAATAAATTGAAACTTCATTCCGTGTGGGGTTACTGCCTGTTACATGCAAGATAGATAAAATATTTTGGGGGAAGTATCAATTAGCTGCAGCGCTATTCGAGAAGGAGTATATACCATGGTACAAATTGTAAAGAATGCAACGCTAGTAAATGGAGCAACCGTAGATATAGTAATTGATAATCAGCGAATTGTAGAAGTAGCAGAAACGACTACAGTTCAAGGTGATGTAATTTTTGATGCAGCTGGTATGTATGTTTCCCCAGGTTGGATTGACCTTCATACACATGCATTTCCAAAATATAAACCGTATTGTGCGATACCAGATCAAATTGGCTACAAAACAGGTGTAACCACGATTGTAGATGCTGGTAGCAGCGGTGCAGATAACGTTGATGAATTCTACCAAATTGCACAAGCGGCAAAAACGAGAGTCTTCGCTTTTTTAAATATATCCCGAATTGGACTGATGCGTCAGGATGAACTTTCAGATTTAGGTAATCTATCATTTGACGCGATTCAGCAAACAGTGGAGAAATATCCGCAATTTATAGTTGGATTAAAAGCCCGAATGAGTGCAAGTGTTGTTTGTGGGAATGGCATACAACCGTTGATTATAGCTGAGACTTTTCGTAATAAATTAGCACTGCCATTAATGGTGCATGTCGGTACAGCTCCGCCTGAATTAAGCAAAGTATTAAGTTATATGAAAAAAGGAGATATTCTAACGCACTGTTATCATGAAAAAGAAAATAATCATATTTTTAGAGAAGATGGATCTGTAGAGCCCTCATTATTAGATGCTATTGATAGAGGGGTGTATTTAGATGTTGGTCATGGAAGCTCGAGCTTTTCGTTTAGAATTGCACAAAAAGCGAAACAACAAGGAGTCTACTTTGATAGTTTAGGAACCGATATTTATCAAAACAATCAAAAGAATGGACCTGTCTATAATATGGAAACAACATTAAGTAAATTTTTAGCGTTAGGATATAGTTTAGAAGAGGTCATCGAAGCGGTTACGATAAAACCAGCAAAAATATTAAGTAAACCGGAATTAGGAAGCTTACAACCTGGATCGATTGCAGACTTAACTTTTTTCACAGTAAAAGAAACATCAAAAAAATTAACGGATTCATTCGGTGCGAGTATTCATGGAGATTCACTTATTAATGCTGAAGCAGTCATCATAGGAGGGAATTATGTTGAACTTGAAAAAAGTGATTAATGCAAGTGGAAGAATGAGTATATTGGGTGTGTCTACGATGTCTGATTATGTGCTCGAAGGCATTGCTAGAGGAGGAAGACACTATTTTAAAATGGAAGAACTAGTGCAGGAATCCGGACAACAAGTAGCGAAGTATGTACATACAGAACATGCGTTAATTACAAATTCTGCATCCGCAGCGATATCCCTTGCAGTAGCAGGGGTTATATCAAAAGATGATCGCTACCTTGTTGAGCACTTATATGAAGATGCTTTTCTTCAACGAGAAATATTAATTATGAAGGGGCATCAAGTAGATTATGGAGCTCCGGTAGATGTGATGATACATGTAGGCGGTGGAAAACCTAAAGGGATAGGGTATGCGAACGGCTGTCGCATCGATCAAATCGACCAGTCAGTATCGGAGAATACAGCAGCAATTCTCTTTGTACAATCCCATCATTGTGTGCAAAAAAATATGCCTTCGTTACAAGAGGTAAGTGAATGGGCACGTCAAAAAAATCTTCCACTTATAGTTGATGCAGCGGCAGAAGAAGATATTACTGGATATGGAGAGCTCGCAGACCTTGTAATCTTTAGTGGTTCCAAAGCGATTCAAGGTCCTACATCTGGCATATTAGCTGGGAAAACTGAACTTATAAAGTATGCAACTCTCCACATGAAAGGAATCGGGAGAGCAATGAAAGTAGGGAAAGAAGCTATCTTCGGACTGTTGCATGCATTAGAACAATTTGTCACCGAAAAAACGGATGTATCGCACCAATTAGCAGATTTAGATAAACTAAAGCAACTGAACGAATGGAGCGGAATCAAGATAACTATTGAGGCTGATGAAGCGGGAAGAGAAATTTACCGTGGGAGAGTACATATTGGTGCAGAAGCCCCTTTGGATGCTTCAACATTAGTAAATCAATTAAAAGACGGAATTCCTGCTATTTACACAAGGGATTACCACGCAAATGAAGGACATTTTGATATTGACCCTCGACCATTATTGCCAGGAGATATGGATATTATTGTACAAAAAATTTCTAACCTAATAGGAGGTGGATGAGATGGCTCATAACTTTTATAACGGTCGAATTTGTTTAAATGTATTATCTGCCGATATAACAAATGCTAAGGAAATCTATGAAGCAACCGATGGTCATGTACTCATTGGGTTATTATCTAGCAATTATAATAGTGTACATGAAGCGTTAGAAGATATAAAAGTATATGATAAAGAACTAGATGGAGCCATTTCACTCGGCTTAGGTGGAGGGAACCCAGAGCAATGGAAGATGGTTGCAGATATTAGTCGTGAATACCAACCGAGGCATATTAATCAAGTTTTCCCAAAAGTAGGATATACAAGAGCTACTGTAAACCATTCCCAAACGATGATTAATAGCCTTGTAAAACCTACGGGGCGACCAGGTTTTGTCGATATTGCTACAGGTCCAACGAATAAAGATCCAATCATTGTGGAAGTGGAAGCAGCGATCCAGTTATCAAAAGAAATGGGCGGGAATTCACTGAAGTTTTTTCCGATGGGCGGAACGAGTCGTTTAGAAGAGTATGAAGCAGTAGCTGAGGCTTGTGCTAGAGAAGGCTTTTATTTAGAGCCAACAGGGGGTATAGATGTACAAAATAGTTCGCAGATTATGGAGATTGCCCTCCGAGCAGGTGTGAAGAAAGTTATTCCACATGTCTATTCTTCTATTATTGATGCGTCTACCGGTCGTACGAAGTTAGAGGATGTACAGTCTATCTATCATTTTGTAAAACAATTAGGAGATCAGTATGGCGAATAAAGTGAAGGCATTTGGAGAGGTAATGATGCGACTACATGTTCCAGGTAACAAGAAGTTGGAGCAAACTCGCGCATTAGATATGTCTTTTTCAGGTACAGGAGTGAATGTGCTTACTGCTTTAGGAAAATTTGGCAACCAAACGAGCCTCATAACAACATTGCCTGATAATAATATTGGAGAAGCAGCTTTATCGTATTTGCAATCGTTAAGAGTTGGAGTGCAAGACATTCGTCGAGATGGCGACCATATCGGGATGTTCTTTTTAGAAGATGGTTTCGACTTGCGTCCATCCGTAGTCACATATACCAACAGAGAAATCAGTGCTTTTCACCAAGCAGTAGCATCGGATTATCAGATGGAACGTATATTACTAGATACAGATATGGTTCACTTTTGCGGCATCGGATTAGCAGTGTCTGAGAATGCTAGAAATACGATGTTTTCTATCGCAGAAAAAGCAAAGGAACGTGGAATTTTAGTAGTATTTGATTGTAATTTCCGGCCGAAACTTTGGAAAAATAATATCCAACGAGCGAGAAATGATTATCAACAAATGTTGCAGTTAAGTGATGTATGTTTTATGACGGAAAAAGATGCTATACACGTTTTAGGCTACGCTACGGATGAGGTAGAGCGAAAGTCACAAATCCAAAACCTTATACCAAAAGTAGCAGAGAAATATGGAATTCAAACAATAGCCGGTACAATAAGAGAGCAATTACAAGATAATAAGCATGAGATAGAAGGATTTTTATATACAAATGCGAATTTTTATTTCTCTAAACGTTATGTGTTTCGAATTTTCGATCGTATTGGTGGAGGCGATGGATTTGCGAGTGGTATAATGCATGGATTACGTCAACAATTCTCGAAAGAAGATACCATTCAATTTGCCATGGCTGCCGGAATTTTAGCGCATACAACGTATGGTGATTCGCCAATTTCATCTGATAAAGAAGTATGGGCTTTAGTAAGTAATCATGATCCCGATATAGAAAGGTAGATCAATCATGAAATTAAATTTAAGGGAAGGTTCTTTATATATTCAAGTGAAAGACATCTTGAAAGAAAGAATTATTAATGGACAATATAAGGTCAATGCTCTGATTCCGTCTGAACCAGAATTGGAGAGGGAGTTTGAAGTAAGCAAAATAACGATTCGTAAAGCAGTAGAACAGCTTGCTCAAGAAGGCTATGTAGAGAAAAGAAGTGGTATCGGCACAACGGTTTTGGCGAATCAGGTGGTTTCCAAATTATCGAAAGGACAACGTTTTTCTGAATATTTAATTGGAGAAGGTCATCAATTACGTAAGAAGTTTATTGATTTAACAGTTGTTGAAGAACTTTCGGAGCCGCTACATCAATTAAACAGTAAGGAAGTCTATTGTATTGAACGCCTATATATACTAAATGGTAAACCATATATTCACTTTCGTCATTATATATCTGCACATATTGCACTTCCAAAAGACCCGGAAGTGTTTGTTAATTCCCTTTATGATATGTTATATCAGCAAGGGGTTCGATTTTATCGGTTTAAAGATGAATTCGGTGTATCTGTTCCTGAGCAAAATGTTGCCGAACTGCTGGAAGTAGAGAAACAACCGTTATTACAACGTGAACGTTATTCATATGATAGTAGAGACCGGCTTGTGGAGTATTCGTTTGCATATTATAATACTGAGCTTCATAAATATATCGTTAATTTTAATATGTAAATCAATTTCATAATAAGATATTTTATGTGAAATCCGAATGTTAGCTGTTTTGATGTTCATTAAAGACGGACGCTTTTCCGCAGGCACGGCTTTAGCTAACTTGAAAAGAAGAACACTTTTCAATTGTATCTTCAGCTCGTGCTATTCCTGCTGGAGTCGCCGTCTTCCATTACAATCAAAGCCAAGTTATTGATATAACCCATACATTATTATATAAATATTACTAAAATGTTCGTTTTTTAAATTAAACCTAACACTTATGTGAAAATCTTTCGAACCTATTTTTATGAAGTCTACTACTGTTTATACCAATGATAGGCTTCTTTTGCCATTGGTGCAGGAATGTCAGCAAGGGTCTTCACATACACAGGTTTACCGCGATTGCTTGTTTTAAGAGTAATTAACCCAAGGCGACGTTGAATGATATTTTCTTCCACGGAAAACTCAATCGCTTTATGACGCTGGGTAACTAACGTAGTGATTTCCCAACCACCAGTTTGTAATTGAATAAATGATCCATTAATCGTAAATTTAGCAAATCGATAATCGAGATAACGTCCCATGATGGTTAAAATAAGCAAAACAATAGATGTCCACCACCACTGTGGGAAGAAATATAGAATAACTCCTGTGGCGATAATCCATATCCATGGAATATGGAGCATTCTTGCCACAAGCGATGAAGTTGGCATTCGTTCCATTTCTGTCGTAATTTCAAAACCTGGCAGTAATTCTTCTACTAAAGAGAGCGCTCTTTTGGTAGGTAGGAATGGATATAGAGAATTAACTGGGTCCCCAGAAAGCTCCATTTCACCAGCGCTAATTAATTTTACGCTTGTTACTCCTAATAGGCGTTTTAATATCGATTGGCGCATTTCAATGGCTTGAACGTTCTTTTTTCGGATGGAGAAATGCTTCTCACTAAGCACACCTTGAGAAATATAAATTCGCTCTTCATCGGAAGCAATCTCATACTTCCCATACTTTAAAAATGTTTGTATAACGCCAAAAGCAATAGACGCTAAGATAAGTAGTGTGATCGCAATGACAAGTACCATCCACGAGTTAGATATGAACTGGTAACCGTCTTCGAGATAAGTACTGATATCATAAACACTATCAATCTGTTGGAAAATCGATAACAAAATGGGAACTAATACAATGTAACTTGCTGATAGTATTGATGCTTTTAATACATCTTTGCGTGTCGGTGTAAAGTGAATTCTTCGTTCAGAATGTTTTTGCTCTGATTTAATGTTGCGTTCATTCTCGGTTTGTGATGTCTCTGTTAATGCTTGATCTTTTTCAACTTGTTCTATCTTATGATCGGTTCTTCGGTATCGGTCGATAATACTTTCTATTTTCTCTGCATCTGCTAAATGGAGAGCAGGGAAGGTGAATGAAGCATCATCACCTCCTGAACCAGTCTCAAGCACTAAAGAGGTTACATGCAAAAAGCGAAAGTAAAAGGGGGTATTCGTCTTTACATTTTGGACTCGATCAAAAGGTAAATACCGTTGTTTAATTACAAATGCACCTTGTCGGATAACAATCGATTTTTCTTTTACTTCATATGAAGTTCGGAACCACCTTACGATAGCGGTTATAATAAGTAATATAAAGATTGTAATTAGAAGGTATCTGCCGATCACTACCCAGGTTGATGTTGATCCTATATTAATTACAAAAAAGATTAGTATTAAAAAGAATAGATCTTTAATCGAACGTAAAATGGATGAAGCAATCATTAATGGATGCATGCGTTTTGATTGCATCATTCCTCTCCTTCCTCATTATTAATATTTGCCAATTCAGCGATTTGGTCTCGTATCGCTCGAGCTGTACCTTCTGGAATAGCTGGAATTTCATGTGTAGAAGCCATCGTTCCGATAGATAAGGTATGTAAATTATATTTACGCAGTAGCGGTCCCTGTTTCAAACCGACATACTGAATTTTTGTCATAGGAATGACGATATGAACAAGCTTCCATCGACCATGTTTAAATTGTACAAAGTCCTCATCTACTTGATAGCGCCAATATTTCTGCAGCAAATAAGGTTCTAAATAGATGGACCAGATAATATCAAGTATACTAAGCGCAATTAGCCCCCATAATACATATGCTATCCAGTCATACCAAGAAAAATATGTATGTGCGATTAATAGTGCAATTAATATAATAAATGCTACTGATAAAATAATACTGTTCATCGTACGCCAAACAAATATAGCTTTTTCAGATATTCTCTCTGTTGGTTCTTCTATTTGATTGTGCATTTTCAATCTCCTTTCTAAATTATCCCCTTGTAACAGGCAGTAATATCCCACTAAATGATGTTTCACTTTATTCATACGATATACTTTAGCAATAAGTTTCACATTCTCTCGTCTATTATAGCTGAATAAACCAAAATAGAAAGTGGATACTAAACCTAATTAAATAAGTACTGAGGTGTATTGATAATGATGAGAGCTGTAACTTATCAAGGTCCAAAAAAGATAGAGATCAAGCAGGTAACTGCACCGACAATTGAAAAGCCCGATGATATCATTGTAAAAATTACATCAACGGCAATATGTGGGTCAGACCTTCATTTATATCAAGGTCATTTCCCATTGCCAAAGGGATATATTATTGGGCATGAACCAATGGGAATAGTTGAAGAAGTAGGTGCAGAGGTTACGAAAGTGAAAAAAGGCGATCGCGTAGTAATTCCATTTAATGTTTCATGTGGCCACTGCCATTATTGTCATCATGAAATGGAAAGTCAATGTGATCATTCTAATCCTCATTATGATTCTGGTGGCTATTTTGGCTATTCAGAGAAATTTGGGAATTATCCAGGTGGGCAAGCCGAATATTTACGTGTGCCATTTGGTAATTTCACTCCTTTTTTAGTCCCTGAGTCATGTGAATTAGAAGATGAATCCCTCTTATTTCTTTCTGATGTTTTACCTACTGCGTATTGGAGTGTGAGAAATGCAGGAGTCAAACAAGGAGATACGGTAATAGTGCTAGGAAGCGGTCCAGTTGGGTTAATGACTCAAAAATTTGCTTGGATGGAGGGTGCTGAACGAGTTATTGCGATAGATCATTTGGACTACCGTTTGAAACATGCGAAAGAGAAAAACAAAGTTGAAACATTTCAATTTACCAGGTTCCCGGATATGGGAGAGCACTTAAAAGAAATCACGAAAGGCGGGGCTGATGTCGTAATTGATTGTGTTGGGATGGATGGGAAAAAGTCCCCTGTCGAATATGTGGAACAAAAACTCAAACTTCAAGGCGGTACGCTTGGCCCAATACAGATAGCTACGAAAGCCATACGTAAATTTGGTACGGTTCATCTTACGGGCGTGTATGGAGGAAATTACAATGCATTCCCATTGGGTGCTTTTTGGGTGAGGAATATCCAAATAAAAATGGGTCAAGCGCCAGTTATTCATCTAATGCCGGAGCTATATAAGAAGGTTAGCGATCAAGAGTTGGACCCAACAGAAATCATTACACAAAGACTGCCCTTAAAAGAAGCAGCTCAGGCATATCAAGTATTTAATGATCATGAAGATGACTGTATTAAAGTAGTCTTGAGACCATAATTAATAAAAGTACCCGGTATAATGATAATCATATAGCTAGAGATAAAGTTACGGTGCTTTATGAAAGACCTTCTACAGGGTACTTTATTTAATTTAGTGTAGCGGGTTATTCGGCGTTTGTTGTACAGTTGTATAGCTATTTAACATATTGATCATATCTTCCTCTGCTAATTGAGGAACCTGATAATATGCGTGTTTATTTTGATATAAGAAAATCTCGTAGCTAAGTTCAATAAAATTCGGTACTGTATCAGCGATTACTCTACGTAATACTGGGTTGGTCATCTCCACTGCTGTCATAGCGAGCAAGGATGTTAATGATTTAGCATTTCCAAGCATATAGGCAGAGATGCCTTGATCCGATAATTCACTGGTCGAAGCATTCGGTTTCTTAGGTTTACCAGCTTGAATACCATAAACAATATTATTGGATTGTTGCATTTTGTATTCTTGTGTGGGTACTTTAGGATCATGACCTGTTTGAAAAGATTCAACAATCGTATTATAGGTTTTCGTTACAAATGTTGTTTGACGTTGCAAAATATCCTTTAGTGCAGGGTCTTGGATATGTTGTTCATACATTTGATATTGGTCAAGCATGCTAATGATACCAGCAATGACTTCATGGGCATCAAATAACTCATGACCGCCGTGATTTAAACTTTGCCCAGGTTTTGTCATCCCAGCTTGATTAGATGGCTGTTTCATTTGATTTGGTTGATGATTTCCTAAATTTCCTTGCCCTTGATTCATTGGTTGCATAGATATTCCTCCTTAATATGAATGTCACATCGTTTTTACTTTCCCCAAAATTTTATTTTTCATGAATGGTTCATCGTACATATTCTTTTTTAGGGATGGTTACGCTAAGGGCATCTTATTTATTAAAGGAAGATCAACAATGAAGCCTATACACCCAGTAAGTTACTCCGAGCATGAGGAATTAAAAGCTGTTATCCTTTGCCGTCCAGCAGAAGTATCCATTTCCGAGCCAAAAGTATTGGATGAAGTACGTTGGAGCGGTGCTGTACATGTAAAAAAAGCAGTTGAAGAATTTGAGATTATGAAGCAGGCTTTGGAAGTAGCTGGGGTCGAAGTTATTGAGTATAGCTCGTATTTATCGGAGAATGACCAAGCATTAAGTAAACAATTAATTCATCGCGTTTTTGTGCGTGATTTAGCTTGTGTATTTGGAACAACCATGATTCCAGGTGAAGCAGGTACATTTATGAGAAAACCAGAGTATATGCAATCACATATATTATTTCAAGATTGGTTCCCAGACTCGTTTCAAATAAGAGAAAACAACGAATTAAAAGCATTAGAGTTTGGAGATGTTATGGTCTTAAATAAAAATGCTGTACTTATCAATGCAGGGATGAGAACAAGTTTAGATAGTGTAGACCAAATAAAACAAACTATCTTTTCTAGTGGTTTTTCAGAAATTGCTGTGATTAATTTACCAAGAAACTCCGATACGATGCATTTAGATATGAATGGGAATGTCGCTGGAAAAGATGTGTTTATTGCCAAGGCATTCATGCGACATTTTCCCGTACATGTATCGATGGAAGCAAACACGCGGTATGAGATGTTGGAGACGTTCCTGAAGCGGCATGGTTTTGATATACATTGGCTACACCAGTATGATTCATTGCCAGATATTAATTATCTTAATCTCAACCCTGAGACAATATTAATTAGCAAAGCGGCACATACACAACGATTAAAACAACATTCACAAGTAGACAAGTTAAATTTTATCGAAGTTGAAGTTTCCGAGTTAGAAAAAGCCGGAGGCGGAATTCGTTGTATGACACTTCCACTTGTGCGTAAGGGATAGGTTTCTTTGTAAGTTAGGATTGAGAAAGAATTGGCGTATTATTTCATCTTCGTAAGGTTGGATATCCTTTGTTTAAAACGGGTAAATGGACATTTACTTAAGCTATGGTCATCTTCACCAATGAAGTACTGTTTCCATTCGTGATTATCGGTGTTTCCATACCATTTTAATTCAGGGTGAACCGATGTAGAATCGAATGCTTGTAAACGTTGGCGGATGACCTTTTTCATTTTCCGACCATATGCAGTGGAAGCATTCAGTTCATCAAAAACAAAACGAGGTTGAAAAGCAAGCATCATATAGGGGAAATATCTACTTTTTCGCAACTGATGAACAGGAGTTGCACAAAAAACGAAATAGGGTTCTCCGCCGAAGCAAAACTCCCATTCATGATGTTCTGGATTATCCGGTATATTTACTGGCCAATCAGATGTATCGTAGTTCGTTACATCAGACAACAAATCCCAAAATAAATCTTGATAATTCTCCATCGTTGCCTGTGTCTCATCCATATGGAGAAACATAACAAGAGAAGTATATTGCCCGATAGCTTTAGAAATATCTCCATATTCTTTTAGTGATGATGCCAACATCTTCGTATCGTCAACATCATCAAGAAAGCCAAATCGTAACCTATTCTTCTTTAATCCTTGTCGTGCAGGTACACAAGGATAGTCGTTTTTTTCACCAATCATGAATTGAAAATATTGGTAAGCATCTTGTTTCCAAGGAGAAAGTAACTCCCAATGTCGTTCTATTTGTACATTATCAAAAAGTATGCTCATGTAAATCCTCCTCCTAAAGATAGCTTATTAGGAGAAGGTCATTTAGGTGCATGCCTAAAACAGTATATATTGAATGGCTCTAAATGCCTCATATCCGAAAAATATTCCAAAACCGATAAGCACGATACCTGCAATGATAGAAATCCAATAAAGAGCTTTACTGTGAAAGAATTTCCGAAAGCTTGTCGCTACACTTGCCATAAAAATATCCCACAAGATAATACCGAGAAAAATACCAGAACTGTATATGAGTAATTGACTATTAGTTGAAGTTTCAGTGGTTTTAGCTAACACGGAACCATAAATCCCAAGCCAAAAAATAATACTTATTGGATTAGAAATGGCTATGATAAATCCCGTTCCAAATGAGTTGAATTTTGATGTGGATTCAACGTTGGATGTGTTACTCAGCGTAGATTTGGCTTTTGTTAAAGATTCAATCCCAATATAAAGTAAAATAAAACATCCAAATACCCAAAGAAATGTTTTTATAAACGGTGTCGTTAGGAAGGGAGCCACACCAAAATAAATTAGTAACATAAAAATCACATCTGCAAACATTCCACCAACTCCAACGAGCCAGGAATGAAAAAAACCTTGATGAATACCTTTATCTAATTGTGCTGCATTTATCGGTCCAATCGGAATAGATAGAGAAAGACCTAATATTACATAGCTAAAGAACGTCTGCATAAGTGATGCCTCCAATGCCTAATTTTCTTTGTTTTATATCTATTCTATTCTATCTAACAGCTTGTACAACTAAAAATTTCAATAAAAAACGCGTAGAAGCTATGATTGTTTCTACACTTTTGGATAGTATATATTTTTTTAAAAGGAAGGCACTACGACTTTTTTATTGGGGGTCTAAAGCTCCAACTTTTTCAAATGTTACTCTACTAAATAAGCTTCTAATATATATCTTTCAGGTGCAGATCCGATGAAATTAAACGGATAACATGTACTCAAAGTTAATGTTGCTCGTGCTTTAGGAACAATAACCGTACGATCATCCTCGTCAACAATTCGAATTTTTCGGACTTTATACGTAAAAGTATCGGTATCAGTGGTTACAATAAGGCTATCACCTATTTCCACTTCTCCCAATCGTCGAAAGACAGTATCTCTATGACCAGATAATACAGAATTATCTTTTTCCCCAGGAAGCACACTATTAGCAAAATGTCCTATTCCCTTTTCTAATTCATTTTCATCCGTGCCATGAAAGATAGGAATGATCGCATCTATTCGTTCAATTGTTAATGACCCAATTTCTTCTCCAATCTTCGGGGGTTTCTGTTTTGTCTGTTCTTCAACCATTTTCTTTTCAATATCACGATTATCAATAAGTGTATGTTCATTTGTTGAACCAAGTTCATAGCCATTCACAAATAAGTTACTATTGTTCAAAAAAACCCATGCTCCACCAGTAATAAAGATTAATCCGATAATAGTAAGTATACGTTTATTTTTCACTTGTTACTTTCCTTGCTCGAATGAAAATAAGTGTTCCAATGAGTAATGTAGCAATTCCAAACAGACTATTTGCTACATAGCTCGAAGCGGTTTCTGGTAATTTTGCTCCTTTAACAGTGGAAGTAGTTGCTTCGGATTCAACTTTTTTCTGTACAGGCTCGAATGTTTGTTTTGATTCCGTTTGTTTCGTTTTAATCGCGCCACCTGTGCCATTAATTGTTTCAGAGCTTACCATTTCTCCAGTAATAATTAGATCTGCTAAAAACGTTCCTTGCAGGTTATAAATGCTAATCTTTAAATCGGCATTTACTAGTTCTGTCATAGACATTAATGCATTTAGCGATAGTGGCTCTTCTATCCCATCTTTTATTAAGCTAAACTCAATATCAAACTCAAATATAGAAACAAATTCATGATAGATAGAAACAAGTTCAGCAATTTGAGATGCGGTAAGCTCGGTTGCAGTATCGAACTCTTCAAATGCCATCATTCTATCTGCTAAGTTCCATATACGTTCAATTGTTTCATCACTAGCGTTTTCAAGGATATTCCCAATGTGCTCTTCTAATCGCAGTAATTCTTCATCCGTTAAATCATAGGTCTTCATTAAATAATCGAAATCAATACTATATTCATCGTCCCATTCGATAAATTCATATAAGTCGATTCCTAGATCATCTAAATACACATAATCATTGATATCTAAACCATTATCTTTCATTAATTGTAAAACGTCGTTTTTACTCATATCGAAATAGGCACTTAAGTTACTCAAGTCTTTTTTAATTACTTCTGCTAAGAAATCAGAAAGACGTTCTATGGTTTTAAACTCTTCAAGTGTGGTTTCATATAGAGAGAGTGAATGCTCAATGTGCTCTCTGGTAACCGTAAATCCACGAATGGCACTCACTTCTTTTAAATATATTTCCAGGTTCTCATCAAAGTAGGGATCTCTTTCTATCTTTTCTTCGATATAGAAGTCGACAGCCGATTCTAAATCATAAATAAAAATATAATCATCAAGTGATTCACCAAATTCATTAAGTAATGCTTCAAGGGAATCACTATCTAATTCATAGTATTCATAGATTAAATCTAAATTACTTCCATCCCTATTAATCACTTCTCCCAAGAATTGCTCTAACTCATTGATCGTTTCAAACTCTTGTAAATTCGCATCATAAATAGCTAGATTATACTCCAAATCCTCAATGGTTACCGTAAAACCTCTTTGTTGACTAATTTGAGATGCAAACCTTTCTAACTCTTTTTCTGTAATACTTGTCTGAGCACTGATCGTACTCGGTAAAACGGCAGAAAATAAAATAATACAAAAAATAAATGCCGATTTTTTCATCTTTTCTCCTCTTTTCAGTAAAATGACAAGCTCAATGAGAAAATTATATCCTGAGCCTTGTAAACTAGCAATCTGTTTTTTGGTAATATATGCATATACCGTCCGACATAGTGTGACAAAAGCATCAATTTTTGTATTTAATGTAGAGAATCTATAAGGAAATATGGGGAAGAATAGAATAAATAGGCAAGATAAAATTTTAACCAACCAATAAAAAATAGAATTTTCCCACTTTAAAATCATCCAATTCAAGCGTTTACAAACAAAATTACAGGTGTTAGTATACTTGTATACAAGTATTCATCATGTCGAGGACGGTGAATTTATGAAAGCCTTTTATCCGAGGAAACAAATCATAAATAGTTCTAAGGGTGAGCAGGTCGTTGCCGAATTAAGAATGCGTATCATTTCTCGAGCGATTGAACCTGAAACCGTTTTATCTGAGAATCAATTAGCGAAAGAATTTCAAGTCAGCCGATCTCCAATTAGAGAGGCACTAAAAGTACTTAGCAGTGAAAATATCGTTCGCCCTGAGCGAATGGGAGCAGTAGTAATTGGTATCTCAGAGAAAGATATAGAAGAAATATATGATGTGAGGCTCATGATGGAATCGTTTACTTTTCAACGATTGTTAGATATGGACAATGCATCCTTGATTAATGATCTTGAAAAAGTGGTCGAAATGATGAAGATAGCTATTAAGTATAAAGATGTCGATCAATTTTCGTTCTTAGATATGGAATTTCATGAAACGATTATCCGGTCGATTAATCATCACTATATCGCTATGCTTTGGACTAATTTGAAGCCAGTCATGGAATGCTTGATTCTCTTATCGATGCGTTATCGCATGCAAGAGGATGAAAATGACTTTGAACGAATTATTGAAAATCATCGATTAATTGTAGAATCGATAAAAAATAAAGATGCAGACTTGGTGAATAATGCTTTTTATAAAAACTTTAATGATGTCCAAAATCGTGTAGAAAGTATTTGGAGTGACGATGAACGAATGAAGATTGTGAGGGAGAGCATTGAATCAAAATAAATATATGCTTGGTGTCGATATCGGCACAACAAGTACAAAAGCAGTATTATACCGGGAAACGGGCGAAATCATTGCTCAAGGAAATCACGGATATGATTTACATACTCCTGATGTATCCACTGCTGAGCAAGATCCGGAAGAGATATATTTAGCAGTACGCTTGACGATTAAACAGGTAATGGAAGAATCAAGTATTGATAAAGAAGATCTATCATTTATTTCTTTCAGTAGTGCGATGCATAGTTTGATTGCCATAGATGAACAACATCAAGCAATTACCCCATGTATTACGTGGGCAGATAATCGTAGTGCTGGTTGGGCGAAGAAAATTAAACAAGAAATGAATGGGCATGAGATTTACCTTAAAACTGGAACACCTATTCATCCGATGTCTCCTTTAAGTAAAATTACATGGATTCAAAACGAACGTCCAGAGATTGCGGAAAAGACGAAGAAATACATTGGTATTAAGGAATATATTTTCTATCAATTGTTTGGTGAGTATGTAGTTGATCATTCCATCGCTTCTGCAACAGGAATGATGAATTTAGATAAACTTACGTGGGATGAAGAAGCACTCCAGGTAGCCGGAATAAATAAAGAACAATTATCTTCATTAGTTCCTACCACGAAGATCTTTACAGGTTGTGAAGAAGTAGTTGCTAAAGAGATGGGAATTACAAGTAATACAAAATTCGTCATTGGCGCAAGCGATGGAGTACTATCAAATATCGGTGTAAACGCTATTAAAGACGGTGAAGTTGCAATAACAATTGGGACCAGTGGGGCGATTCGTACCGTGATTCCAAAACCAAGAACAGACCAAAAAGGACGAATCTTTTGCTATGCATTAACAGAAGAACATTGGGTGATTGGTGGACCGGTCAATAATGGCGGTATGGTTCTGCGTTGGATTAGAGATGAGCTGGCTGCAAGTGAAGTAGAAACAGCAAAACGGTTAAATGTCGATCCATATGAAGTGTTAACCACCATTGCTAGTAAAGTAGAGCCAGGTTCCAATGGGTTATTATTCCACCCATTCCTAGCTGGAGAACGTGCTCCGTTATGGAATTCTGATGTGCGCGGTTCCTTTATCGGATTAACCTTAAATCATAAAAAGGAACATATGGTACGAGCAGCATTAGAAGGAGTCATCTTTAATCTATATTCGGTGTTCCTTGCTTTAGTCGAAGTAATGGATGTTCCAGTGAAATCTATCAAAGCAACGGGAGGATTCTCTAGATCGGAGCTATGGCGTCAGATGATGGCGGATATCTTTGATCAGGATGTGATTGTGCCGAAAAGCTATGAATCTTCATGTTTAGGTGCATGTATGCTTGGCTTATATGCTGAAGAAAAAATCGATTCATTTGATGTAGTGGAAGACTTAATTGGTCATACACATGCACATGAGCCGAATGCAACACATGTAGAAGCTTATCGAGAACTGATGCCAATCTTTATTCGAATTGCACGTGCATTAGAAAGTGAGTATGAACAGATAGCGGCTTATCAACAAAAGTCCATAAATAAATAATACAACGAGACGGGAGCGAGAATTTATGGAAAATATAATGCCATTAATTATTGTAGCATTGGCTGTAGTGTTACTATTGCTACTCATAATGAAGTGGAATTTAAATACATTTATTTCATTGATCATTGTATCATTCCTAACAGCATTAGCTTTAGGGATGCCTTTAGGAGATATTGTTGAATCGATTGAAGGTGGACTTGGAGGTACTTTAGGTGACATTGCACTCATCTTCGGTTTTGGTGCAATACTAGGAAAACTAGTTGCAGATGCTGGTGGGGCACAGCGAATCGCTTTAACGTTGATCCACAAATTTGGGGAAAAACGAATCCAATGGGCTGTAGTAATTGCATCATTCATTATTGGTGTAGCGTTATTCTTCGAAGTAGGGTTAGTTCTACTAATACCGATTATTTATCAAATTGCAAAAGAAATTAAAATACCTTTATTATATTTAGGTTT
This sequence comes from Oceanobacillus kimchii X50, assembly GCF_000340475.1. Classification (NCBI taxonomy): domain Bacteria; kingdom Bacillati; phylum Bacillota; class Bacilli; order Caryophanales; family Bacillaceae; genus Oceanobacillus; species Oceanobacillus kimchii. The sequence continues at coordinate 3,393,740 of NZ_CM001792.1, read as the reverse complement.
ACCGATGACGGCAGCGTTATCCGTGACGCATGGCTTTTTACCACCGCATCCAGGTCCAACCGTGATTGCTCAACAATACGGAGCGAATATTGGAATGGTACTTATTTATGGGATTATCATTGCGATTCCGACGGTTATTTTAGCTGGGCCACTATTTACTAAAGTTGCAAAGAAAATTGTGCCAGAAGCATTTTCAAAAGTTGGTGACCTTGGATCACTTGGTGGGGGAAAATCACTTCCAAAAGAGGAAACACCGAGCTTTGCAGTTAGTGCATTAACTGCACTATTCCCAGTGATTTTAATGGCGATTACAACAGTGGTTGATTTACTACAAGATATCGGTAATGTATCCGATAACATTTTCTTTGAAATCATGCGCATGATTGGGCAACCAACAACGGCATTATTAATTTCCTTGTTACTAGCAATCTATACAATGGGAATTGCTCGTAAAATACCGATGAAACAATTGATGGCATCTGCAGAAGAATCTGTTCGCGCAATTGGTATGATGCTACTTATCATTGGTGGTGGCGGTGCCTTAAAACAAGTCTTAATTGACGGCGGTGTCGGTGATTCTGTTGCTGCTTTATTTGATGGAACGAGTATGTCACCAATCTTTCTCGCTTGGTTGATTGCAGCAATATTAAGAATTGCATTAGGTTCAGCGACAGTTGCTGCTTTAACAACTGCTGGTATGGTAATTCCTTTAATGGAAGGTACAGATGTAAACCTTGCTTTAATGGTATTAGCGACAGGTGCGGGTAGTTTAATTGCTTCGCATGTAAATGATACTGGGTTCTGGATTTTTAAAGAATACTTTAATCTATCCATGAAAGAAACGTTCGCAACATGGACGTTACTTGAAACAGTGATTTCTGTCGCTGGTCTTGTCTTTACACTAGCGTTAAGTTTAATTGTATAAATAAATGCGTGTTCAAAAAAGTGGATGAAAAGGACAAAGAAGTTCGAGTGGCGAACTTAAAGTACCAAAACGTAAGCAATAAATATGTAAGGAACGGAGAAGCTAAGCCAACGAGCTTCCACAGGACGTGTGGGCGATTTTAGCAGAAGGTCCCCTGATATGTGTCATTTTTACCGGACAGTTTGAACAACCTATATAAAGGAAGTGTAGAAAGAATGAATTCTATTGGAGTATTTGGTTTAGGTGTTATGGGTGCAAACCTAGCGATGAACATGGCCAATAAGGGTGAAAGAGTTGCGGTTTATAACTATACATCTGACCTAACAGAAAAATTTAAATCCAATTTTACAAGTGATAATGCAGAGGCACATTATGACTTAGAGAGTTTTGTAAATTCATTAGCAAAACCAAGAAAAGTATTCTTAATGGTAACAGCTGGCCCCATTATTGATTCTGTCATTGATTCATTAGTACCGTTACTTGATAAAGAAGACATTATTATGGACGGGGGGAATTCCAATTTTAATGATTCGAACCGTCGTTATCATCGCTTAAAAGATGTTGGGATTCATTTTGTCAGTGTAGGTGTTTCTGGTGGGGAAGAGGGAGCGCTTCATGGACCTGCACTAATGCCTAGTGGCGATGAAAAAGTATATCAAGAAGTTGCACCTATCCTAGAGAAAATAGCGGCACAAGTTGACGGTAAAGCATGTTGTGGTTATTTAGGTAAAGAAGGTTCTGGGCATTATGTGAAAATGGTACATAACGGTATTGAATATGCCGATATGCAGCTGATTACAGAGGCTTATCAGTTCTTGCGTGAAAGACTGGGTTTATCAGTTGAAGAAATCGCAACTACATTTCGTGAGTGGAATGAAGGAGAACTTGAAAGCTATTTGATGGAAATAACGAGTGATATTTTAACGCATGTCGATGAAGAAACGAATAAACCATTGGTTGATGTTATTTTAGATAAATCAGGTCAAAAAGGTACTGGGAAATGGACAAGCCAAAATGCATTGGATGTAGGTGTTCCGTTATCTATTATTACAGAATCAGTGTTTGCACGATTCTTATCGGGCTTAAAAGAAGAACGTGTTCTTGCAGATCAATTGTTGTCAGGGCCAACGAAACTAGACCAAGACCTCGACAAACAAGCATGGCTGGAACTTGTGAGAAAAGCACTGTTTATGGGCAAAATATGTGCGTATGCACAAGGATTTCATCAATATAAGCAAGCATCTGAAGCCTATGGTTGGGATTTAAAACTAGAAGAAATTGCGTTGATATTTAGAGGTGGATGCATTATCAGAGCTGGTATTCTGAATGAAATTAGTGATGCATTTAAAGCAGATAAACAACTACCAAACTTATTACTATCACCATTCTTCCAAGAGAAGATTAATGACTATCAAGCTTCATTACGGAAAGTTGTGATAAAAGGGATGGAAACTGGACTATCCTTACCAAGTTTAGGAGCATCTTTAACTTACTATGATGGATACCGTTCCTCTCAAAGTGGTGCCAATATGATTCAAGCACAGCGAGACTATTTTGGTGCACATACGTATGAGAGAGTGGATAAAGAAGGTACTTTCCATACAGAGTGGTAAGTGTTAAGAACAAAAGGGGTTAAATAATAAAGGTCGTATCTTTATGTGGATACGACCTTTTGTTATCCATTTTTCTTGTATGCCATATCAATATAATAATTAATGCCACTAAATTTTGTATGTTTCTGTTTCGTCCGTTTAATTTCTTTAAATCCGAGATTCTTATAGAGTTGCAGCGCACTTGTATTGGTATCGGCAATTGTTTCTAATAAAAACGTCTCATACTGGGGTAAGGAAAGGATATAATTCATCAATGTGGAAGCCATGCCTTGGCGTCGATATTTTTCAGCAGTAGCAACAAACCCAATGTTAGCAATCTTATCACCTGTTTTTACCGGTGGTTTCTGAAATTCTTTTTTGAAAACAACATTAGCAATTGTTCCCTTTAGCCACCCAAGATGTTTTCGTAATTCTTTCTTATTATGTTGAATAGCAAGTTTATCTCCATTGGTACAAAAGGTTATTGCAGCAATATCTTCATAAACCACTGTTATATAAAAATTCTCAAGAATAAAGATGTGTTCAAGCGCTTTTGCTAGTTTTTCCTTATCCTCTGTGAAATAGCGAAGATCTTCGCCAAATCCATCTACGAATGTTTTGCTGAACTTCTCCCGTACATATTGATCATTGAATTCATTTGCTCTCATAATTTGCATGATAACAAACTCCAGTCTATTTATTCCTGCCTATAGAATCAGATTAAAATTTATAGTGGATAAAGTCAATGGAAATGAAATTAATATGTGTAAGTAATAAATTATGTTAAAATTAGTAATAATTGTTAATTAAGTTATAGGGGTGTTTTTATGCCAAAATGCCAAAAGTGTGGCGAAAATTGGACATGGAAGCAGACGATAAAAAAGTCTTTTACATTGGATACACGTATGAATTGTCCTCACTGTAGTGAAATACAATTTATAAGCAAACGCACAAGAAAACGGTCAACTGCTCTTATGTTTGTGATTCCTCTTGTACTCTTACTAAACATTTTTTGGGAGCCAACGTTGTGGACCATTGTCATAATGATATTCATTGCAAGCATTTACTTGGCTTCGTATCCTTATTGGCTAGAATTATCGAATGAAGAAAACTTGCCTTTTTAACATAGTAAGGGCAAGTTATTTTTTCTGGTGCAAAATCGTTGTAGATGATACCATTGGTTCGACAATTTGCTTTGCCATATATGATGGAGAGTGAGGGAAATCTTCTTCAATCCAACGAATGATAAAACCTGCGATTCCATGAGCTCGATAGATGTAAAACTACTCTATGACGATATTTTCGTTGCTATCAGAAAGGATTTCGTATTCACACTCCTGTATAAATAAAAGAGCAAACCACAACCATCGAAGAGAATAATTATTCTCTTCGATGGTTGTTTTTATTTTCCATAGTTCCGCCCTAAATCATATACTTGCAATAACCATTCATCGATTTGTTGAGGATTTACTTTATTGGTTTCGGTGAGTAAGTGGAACGCAGAACTTGGAATACCACAGTAATCAGCTAGACCAACATTAAAATAATGTTCCATCATCGAATCATACTTTCGCTTTGCAAGTTTTTTCTCATCTGCTGCAGCTAATCCTAGCCAAAGTACATGCTCATGGTGTAAATGGTTATTCCCATATGCGAATCCAAAATTCCAAACACGATCGATATAACCTTTCATAATTCCTGGCATACTCCACCACCATAATGGAAAAATAAATGCTAAAGCATCCGCGCTCTTCATTCGTTCCATCTCTTTCATTACTTCTGGTGAAAAATGTTGCTCTTCTGCCTCCCATTCGGGCTCATCTGCAATCGGCAAAGCTGCTTCAAATTCATGACGATATAAATCAATAAGTTCAACAGTATGACCAGCATCTTGTAGACCTTCTATAAAACGATTAGTGACTTTCATCGTTAAAGATTCTTCTCTAGGATGTGCAACAATTGTTAATAATTTCATGTAGGATCATCCCCTCATTGAAAATGTGTTAATTCTAGTTTAAAGTAAATGATATATACAGTAAAATTGAATTATTAGATATTAACGTTCAGTATTTTTGATAACAAGGAGGATGAAATGGAATTACGGCATCTAGTTACATTTAAAACAATAGTTGATAACGGTGGATTTAAAAAAGCAGCAGATGTACTAGGTTATGCTCAATCCTCTATTACAGCACATATCCATGATCTTGAATCAGAGTTAGAAATCCCTTTGTTTAATCGTATGGGGAAGAGTATAAGCCTGACGCAAGCAGGGGAAACATTTCTTCCTTATGCTACTGAAATTATTGAACTATATTCCGAATCCAAAGATCGTTTAAGGAATACGGAGGAACCTTCTGGAATAGTAATAATTGGTGCGAGTGAGACGTTAATGATTCATTGGCTACCTGGTATTTTAAGAGGATTTATGGAGGAATATCCTAAAGTAGAAATAGTGTTAAAAACATTAAGGTTTGAAGATGTTCATAGTCAATTAAAAAGTGGAGAGGTGGATATTGCTTTCCTTGTTGACGTTGAAAATTGGACACAGAAAGATGTCTGGGTGAAAAAAATTAGACAAGAAGAGCTCGTCCATATTCTTCCTGCAAAGATCGAGAGAAGACCTTATTCCCCACGAATGCTTACAACGGAGTATAAATGTAGTTGGCGCCCGATAATGGAAGAATATATGAATACGACTACTGATATCAATATGAAGGCAATCGAATTACCAAGTGTAGAAGCTATTAAAAAGAGTGTAATGTGTAACCTTGGCCAATCGATTGTACCCCGATTTGTTGTTGAAAAAGAACTCAAAAATGGAGAATTAATAGAATACCCTAATTCTAAAGTTAGACAAAAACTAGCTATCTTTCAAGCTATTCACAAAGATAAGTGGGTATCAAAAAGCATGTCGGTGTTTATCGACTACCTAGCTAACGTAGAACAATTATAAAAATAAGCGGAACAATAAAGAGGGAGGTTCTAAGATGGATAAAAATGAAGTAGTTCATTTAGCAAGAAAACATGGGATAGATGTAAACGAAGACACGGTGAAGTTAAATGAATCTGGATTGGATTTTCAGGTCGCTCATGTGGAAGATACAGAAGACTCACAATGGATTTTACGTATTCCTCGACGTCCCGACTCTACGCGAAGTACAGACCAAGAGAAGCGTGCATTGGATATTATCCATAACCATGTTTCTTTTCAAGTGCCTAAATGGGAAGTATATACTAACGAATTGATTGCTTATAAACAGTTGGAAGGTCGACCAGCAGGTACAATAGACCCGGATATTCAAAATTATGTATGGAGTTTTGATGTAGAAAATACACCGGATACTTTTCATCAGACGTTAGGAACAGCACTAGCAGAGCTTCATCAACTTCCAAAGAGTTATTTTACCGATACTGGTATTGAGATCAATGATGCGAAAGATTTAAGAGCTAATATGAAACAACGTATGGTAAAAGTAAAGGAACAATTCGGAGTAAGTGAAGTGCTGTGGGAGAGATGGCAAAAATGGGTGTCAGAGGATTCTTTATGGCCAACACATACCGGACTGATTCATGGAGATGTTCATCCAGGACATACGATGATTAATGATAGTATAGAGGTAACGGGCTTTATTGATTGGACAGAGGTTTCTGTTACGGATATTTCCAGAGACTTTGTGACGCATTATATCCTTTATCAAGAAGCGGGATTAGAAAGGTTAATTGAAGCATACGGTAATGCAGGTGGTAAAACATGGCCTAAAATGAAAGAACATATTATTGAGCTTCAAGCAGCATATGCTATTGATGTAGCAGAATTTGCGATTGTTTCTAAATCGAGCGAAATGGAAGAAATGGCCAAACAAATGCTAGGTGTAGATGAATAGATACAGATAAACGACCTCATTCATGGGGGCGTTTCTTTTTTTAGTATAATTGAAAAAACATACTAGGGGGCGTTAGAGTTATGCAAGCAATAGAAATAAAGAAACCAGTTCGTTTATGTGTCGATGGCAGGTTGAATGACCGCAGTGTTGGATGGGCGAAGCACCCACTTGTGCAATGTAATGTGACAGGGAGTTATCCTCGAAAGAAAAAATGGAACTATTGGTGTGTAACCAGTCCAGAGGTGTTATTTTCTGCAACGATATCTCATATTGATTATGCGGCTGTTATGTTTGTTTATATACTAGATTTGACGACAAAGGAATTTTACGAGAAGACTTCTTTAATCCCATTTGGAAAAGGTGTACACATGCCGGAAGGGGTCAGGGAATCACTTCATTATGATGGAAAAGACATGCGTATTCATTTTGATGAACTGGATGAGTCCACTACGCTAACTATATCAATCTATGATTTTGGGGGTGGAAAAGGATTAAACGCAGATATAGAATTATCAAGACCAGATAAATATGAATCATTAAATGTTGTTGTTCCTTGGGCGCAGAAACGATTTCAATTTACTTCTAAACAACCTGCAATCCCTGCATCTGGAAAAATAACCTTGGGGGATAAAATCTATTTAATGCAATCTGATCGTGCATTTGGGTGTCTAGATTTTGGACGAGGTGTTTGGAAATATGCTTCCAATTGGAATTGGGGTTCTGCTTCTGGTGTGATTGATGGACAACGGATTGGATTAAATTTTGGAGGACAATGGACGGATAAGACTGGTCAAAATGAAAATGGCTTCGTGATTAATGATCGATTGCATAAGATTCACGATGATATAAAATGGGAGTATAACAATAATGATTACCATAAACCATGGAGACTAACAACGATTGGTTCTGATCGAGTTAATCTCCAATTCATGCCCATATTTGAACGTATCGCAGAAACAAAAGCAGTTATTATTAAATCGAGTGTTCATCAACTGATCGGCCATTATCAAGGAACAATTAAAACAGATGATGGGAAAACTATTAAAATCGACTCGTTGCTTGGATGGGCAGAAGACCATAAAGCTAAGTGGTAATGAAGACAGAAGGTAAAGTCAATATTTTATTGGTTTTACCTTCATTTATATATCATCATTAATATTTAGGCTACTCATAGTGGCCTCATAAGCAAAATTGGCACAAGCCCAATTGCCTTCCCTCTCAAACAATTTTTGAACAGTTTTGCGATTGGTTGGTGGATGATCTATCCAATTAAGAAGCGTGTGCACAATCGATTCTTTGTCCGGAAAGTAATGTATAAATACTTCAGCTTGCTCATGAAGCCTAGTTGACCATATTTGTGAGCGTACCATCACCATCGAGTAGTAAGTTCGAATTAGTTTACGAGCAAAACCTTGTGTGTATGTGCGGAAAGCTTCGTCCGAAGGAATGTCTAACCTATTTAAAGTCCGATGTAGTGACTTGCATATATCACCATTGAACTTAATGGGGATTTCTGATGTGAGTTTATATGGTCCGAATCGTTCACCCAAATCTTCTCCGTAAACACAAACACTTATCTCCCTTAGAAATGCATTTTCATAGTAATTGCTTGGATCGATCGTATAGTCGTAATCAGCCATAGAAATTCCTATATCGCGGACGAGATTGATATATTTATTTGTTAGTTCACTAGTAAGTGTTTTTAATCGATCAACTTCATCAGAGCTTAATTTTTTAGAAAATAAAGCAATAAGATCTAAGTCAGAATGGATAGGTTTTGCGTCTCCTCGAGGAACACTGCCATAGACATAAACACTATGCAGTTGTAGCGGAAATAAGTTTTTAAGGGAATTAACAGATTCTTGAATACATGGCAGATATATAGAATCAATTTTATCTATACTAACATCGCTTACAATAAAACCATCATCATCAAGACCATAACCAGGTTTTAACACTATTTTCTCAGCCCTTCTCTTTGATTTTTTTGTTGTTGAAATTGGATGAGGTAGGTGAGTTCAACCATTAGATATGCTGTTATCAGTGCACCTAATATCGGATAAGGGGAATCAATAAAAAGAAAAAGTGTTAGTGATAGAATGAATGTCAAAAGTCCGACAGATACAGAAAGTGAAGATAATCTGTTCAAGGTAAAGCACCTCCAATTTTATTATATTAGATTTTAACAATAGGAATACCTTGCCTAAAAAATACTTAGTATTCCATTACTGCTAGAAAACCGGAGAGTTACGCAAAAATGATTTGGTCCCCCAATTGACGAGAAATAGGACTAACAAGGGAAACAAAAGAAGCCCTATTACATGAAACTGTAGATAACCGAAAATCATATTAAGAAAAATAAGTATAGGTGTGGCCAAATATAACACGGACATTTCTAGAGAATCACGTAGCATGGTTTCATCCCAACGAAACAAACGGATAAAAGGGTCATGATGAAAAGCCATCCATCCAGTTTTAGCGATATCGATAATAATATAAATAGAAATTCCCCAGACAATATACGAAATCCAACTACCCGATGTAAGTATAATTAAAGCAATTAATAAGGCGCTGAGTTGTAAGATTGGAAAGAGTACGCGCTGATTCCGAATCACTGACTTAATGAATGCATCTGTGAAAATCATCTGTGTATGTTGTTGTTTAAACATTACTTGTGAATGTTTCCAAAGTCTTGGTTTTGTTTTTGTTGGTGGATGGTAACCCTTATTCTTTGCATCCATTAATAGTAAATTTCCCAGTTGATTACGTAATGCATCATCGAGTAAAGCGATTTTCAGAAAATGGTTCCCGTTATATAAAATTTTTCGGGAAATAACAATGCAACCAAGTACGCTAATGATTACCCATATGACGGTGAAAAAAGAACTTTCGATAATATAGGGTGAACCTAATATGATTGCGATGATCGGAAGAATTTGGTTAACTAACCGAAAAATAGATGATGATATATAGATTTTCTGATACTTCTTCCAGGTGTTAAAAAGGCAAGAAGTAGTGATGTAGTAGATATATAATAGAATCATTTGTTGGATCCCTAAGTTAAATATTTCCATTATTAATAAAGTAGGTAAAGTGAAAATAATTGTTCCAAGTATAATCGTGTGACCAAAAGAATATATAATTCCATACTGTGTAATTTTTCGCAGAAACGGAATGTTTCTACTTAAGAATAGTTGATCAGCGACATAAGTGTATAATTTAATTTCAAAGATTAACATAGATAAAAATAAAAGTGCCATCCATCCATACCAGCCAATAAAAGTAAATATAGAAGGAATATCTTGTAGCCATTCCATATAGACGTAAATTCCAATGGCGACTCCAGGAATAAGGGCGTAGACGAATAAGGTCCAATCCAGTACCATATTTCGTGCTTTTCGTTGTTGTTTTAAATCTGTTCGAAGCCTTTGTTTAAACACACTAAAGGCGGGGTTCATTTGCTACTTCCTCCTCTAATAAACAATAGAAGCAATCTAATAAAGAAGTGTCTAACATTTGATTTGTTCTTTGTTGTAACTCAATTAGATTCCCTTTAAATAACATTCTTCCTTCGTGTAGAAGTACAAATGTATCACAGAGTTTTTCAGCGGAGTCTAGTACATGGGTGGTCATCAGAATAGCCGCACCACGTTGTTTTTCCTGCTCCAACAAAGTAATTAGGTTTTTCGTAGCAATTGGGTCTAATCCAATAAATGGTTCATCTATTATATAAATATCTGCTTGTATCATAAAGCTTAAGACAATTAGTGATTTTTGTCTCATTCCTTTTGAAAAAAGTGTCGGGTATAGGTGTTCTTTTCCGTTTAATAAAAATAGTTTTAGGAGTTTCTCTGCTTTTGGAATCCATTGATCCTCGGGTAAGTCATAAGAAGTGGCTGCTAGACGTAGATGTTCCCAAAGTGTGAGGTGATCGTATAGGATAGGTTCCTCTGGTATATACGTAAGTCGATGATTATCTTTGATATGTATTATTTCTCCATCAAATGCTTCTATCGTTCCAATAATTGATTTAATGGTCGTACTTTTCCCTGCACCGTTAGCCCCAAGTAAGCCAACAGTCTCTCCAGGGGGGATCGAAAATTGGATATCCGATAAATATAATTGTTCTGAATGATATCCAGCATGGTTGATTTTTACTTCGATCATAGGCATCCTCCAATATAATTTTCTACATTCTTCATTTTAAAGTGTTATTATCTTTAAAGGTTTTCGCTAAATTTTCCTTCACAATAGTTGATTCTGATTTTTCTCAATTATATCATAGAAGTAATGATATAAAATAGTTGGGAGGAAGGGTAAATGGCGACAATTGATGATTTTATGAAGGTGGACATGCGAGTTGGAACGGTAATACATGCAGAACCTTTCCCAGAGGCTCGTAGACCAGCAATTAAGCTTTCCGTTGATTTCGGTGATGAAATAGGAATAAAAAAATCTTCAGCGCAAATTACCAAGAGGTATGAACCCGAAGAAATAGTAGGTCGCCAGGTGGTAGGGGTAGTTAATTTTCCTCCGATGCGTGTAGCAGGGTTTAAATCAGAAGTGTTGATCATAGGCGGAGTTCCTGGAGAGGGCGATGTTATTTTGCTACGTCCTGATGAAGAAGTTCCAGATGGTACAAAAATATCGTAAGCAAGATGGCCAAGCCTCGTGGATAAAGAGCTTGGCCATTTTTGCATTATCGTTTGCTTACTTTCATTACCCACCAAATTAATAGAAATTGTAATGGTAGACGGATCCAAAGTGCTACTTCTGGAGTGTTATAGTTTTCTGCATGGAATGCCATATAAATATTTACAGGAAATACAAGTACAAGGAATATAGCAATGGCAATTCCTGCTTTTCTACGAGTAGTAGGATAAAGCAAGAATGCCCCTAGCACAATCTCAACAACCCCTGATATATACACAATAAACGGACGTTCTGGGACCCATTCTGGTATTGATGAAATAAAGAAATCATCGAGTACAAAATGCCCCATACCCGCAAGCATAAATAAGATTGCAAAAATATATAAAAATATTTTCTTTATCAATGTAATTTCTCCTCTATTAGAAATTACTTCCATTCTATTCTTTTTTAGTTTTATTGGCTATCAGTAGAATTTGAGAGTTAATCAATAGAAGTAGGTTCATGTATCATACCCATAAATAATATGGTGTCCGTCTCATTATCGGAAATGGTAAGGAGAAAAGGGCGATTAATTTCCATTTGGAAAGGAGCTGGACTAACAATGGCAGACTCTTCTTTCATCTCCACAGAAGTTGCCCCTGCTGCTTCTGTACCTCTTTCGTCAACCTCTAAAAACGTTTTATGCATGATTTTACTAATATACAAATTACCACGTAACTGAGCTGGATCAATCATGTTAGAAAAGTCAGCTATATTCTGGTCAAATGCTTTCTCCATACCTAAAGCTTGGAAAAAATCTTGTAACTCTGATTCATATTCTAAGGAGAACTTAGGCATTTTTAAGCTTCCTACCGTTTCTTGCATAGATTCACGCCAATTCTGCCAGTCTTCCAACGTTAATTTGTTAACAAATTCCTGCAATCTAATACTTTCATTCGGCAGAAATACCTCCATCTGAATGTTTCCCTCTTCACCGTATGGAAGTGCAACCAATTGAAATTCATCATTTTCCCAATAAAAAAGTTTTTCATCAAGTGACATAAAAGGGACTTCTGTGATGGATGATTCATCTAAATTGAATGAATCATTATCAGTATTATTTTCATCAAAAGGATACTTCCAGTTACCATTGAAATACGTAGCATTTAATAAGAAGGCGACATGGTCTTCATCGACTTTTTCAATAAGATTAGTAATTTTTCCATTTGTTTTTTCACTAACCCATTCGTTCATCGGTTCTTTTGTCGTTAAAGGTCCTAGTTCTGGATTGTAAGATTCAGTAACTTGTTGTTCAAAGTCTTCAAGAAAAGTGAATTTGGGACGTAACCAAATAGAATTAAGAATATTTAACTCGACATCATCGTGATTACTTACTTGGTCCATCATAGAGGCATTATGTTCGTTTAATGTTTGGAGGTCGATATCTCCTAGTTGTAGCGCGTTGGTCATTTCGTCTTTCGTATCTCCGTCAGCCCCATTATATGCCATCGAGACAGCTAACCAAATACTGATCGGAGAGACAAAAATATTATCTTCTTCATTACCTTTTAATCGTTGTAATGTTTGAAAACCGAGATGATTACTTGCTTGATTAGCGTCATTTACCAAAACAGAGGTGTCTATTTTCGTGGTGGGAGGGGCATCTGTAGAATTATTTCCACCTGTGGCACTATTATCTGTGCCACAAGCAGAAAATAATAAGAATAAACATAGTATGGAAAAGATAAAAAAGCATTTCTTCATTTTACACAAATCCTTTCTATTTATTTTCTTGAAAGGGTATTGTGATGTAGTTAATCAATAGAAGTAGGTTCATGTATCATACCCATAAATAATATGGTGTCCGTCTCATTATCGGAAATGGTAAGGAGAAAAGGGCGATTAATTTCCATATCAAAGTTTTCTCCAATTTCAATCGATGTCGTTTTCATTTCAACAGATGTTGCTCCAGCTGCTTCTGTTCCTTCTTCATCGACATCTAAAAACGTTTTATGAACAATTTTATCGATATAAAGGGCGCCAAGCTGTTCTTGATCAATCATGTTGGAAAAATCAGCCTCCTGTGTATCAAAAGCTTGCTCCATACCTAACGATTGAAAGAAGTTTTGCAGTTCTGCTTCATATTCTAAAGAGAATTTCGGCATGCGTAGATTTCCTTTTTGAATTTCCATACTATCTCGCCATTCTTGCCAATTTTCAAGAGTGAATCCTTCTAAGAAATCATCCATAGCTATATCTTCTTTTGGGAGAAATAACTCCATCTGCATGTCTTCATTTTCTCCATAAGGAAGTGAAACTGCTTGCATTTGGTCCGTTTCTACATAAGGTAGCTCTTCATTTAAGGCCATAAATGGCACTTCTACAGAAGAGTTATTTTTCTTGTGAAAGGTTCGTTCTTGCGTGTTATTTTCATCAAATGGGTATGTCCAAGCACCATTAAAGTAAGTTGCGTTTACAAGAATAGCAACATGTTCTTGATCGATTTGGTTGATAATATCTTTTATTTTTCCATTCGTTTGGTTGCTGACCCATTCATTAATTGGTTCAGGAGTGGTAAGGGCTGCTAATTCAGCTTGGTACGTATCGGTTACGGATTGTTGGAAGGTATCCAAAAATTCATATGTTTGGTTAAGCCAGATGGAGTTTGCGATGTTGAGTTCTAGTTCTTCGTCATTGACGTTCGTAAAATGTTCCATCAATGATGCATTTTGATGATTGAAATCTTCTATATCCATTCCTTGTAGCTGTAGTGCTTGACCCATTTCAGACCTTGTATCACCATTGGCGCCATTATACACCATTGCCATAGCTAGCCAATAACTTGTCGGTGAGACAAATACATTACCATCATCATTAGGATCTAGTGATTGAATAGATTGAAATGCTAAAAGATTACTTGCTTCGGACACTTCTTTCATGGAAGAACCTCCTTCATCTTCACTATTTTGGTTATTCTCATTAGGGTCATTATCTTCTGGTGAACCAGAATTACAAGCAGCAATGAACAAGACGATGAAACTTAGAGCGACAAACAGTAGTGATTTTTTATGCACGTTACATCTGCCCTTTCTGTTTGAATATAGTATTCATTTCATTGTTGCACTTTCATAGACGGAATATACGATTCTAAGTTTCTATAAAGATATCATAAAGAGAAAAAAGCAACAACATGAAATATGAATCATGCTGTTGCTCATCCTTTAATCGGATTCCTTCATTTTTCCAAAGTATAGTGTACCTAATAACCAAAATGCGATAGTTAGTAGAGTTACCGCAATTAATACAGGAACTGCACCAAATTGGATAATAAAAGGTACAGAAGCTGCAGTTACTAATCCGCCACCGACCATTGGTTCGAATAGAATTTGCTTATAACCGAATGCATTAAGTGCTGGAGATTGATTTTCTGAGTCAACGATTCGCATAAGCATAATTCCTGTTGCTGCTACACCAGTACTTTGACCAAAATCACCGATACCTCGTTCAAACCAATAGCTTGGAATCATCTTTGGTCCTAAATAAAGGAAGAGGAAGGTGTTGAGAACTATACCAACAACTGCCAGTAATATAAAAGCAATAATATTATCACCAATAACTTGTAAGCTCAGGCTTGCCATGGCACTGATAATAAGAAAGTCTAGCGCAACTCCTTGTATCGTGTTAATTGTATCTCGGTCAACTAGTTCATAACGATCAAATCGAGAAAGAAAGAATTGAACGAGAAGCCCCCCGATCATTGCGAACGGGAATAAAGGTACATATTCAAATAGATAAATATCGAATGCTGCACCATATGTTACAGCTTCTAACCAAATTAATATTTCTAATAGAACAAAACCGATAAATATAGAAATTCCAATTAAACCTAGATGAAGTGCAAATGGTTCGATCGATAGTGACGAGGTCGTTTTTGTACCGGCAGATTTACGATGCTCTTTATTTAAAATTCCTGTTTGTTGCTCTAAGGAAATCTCATCTGGGTGATGTAACGTTTTTGATTTTCCATTACGTGCAGCCCAGTTAACCATAATCATACCAACGACTACACCGGATAATATTCCGACGGTTGCCAGACCAATAGCGAGGTCGTAACCTTCTGCAAACCCAAGTTCTTCAAACGTACTTTGTAGACCAGCTGCGGTACCGTGACCACCAACAAAACCTATTTCAATAAGTGCACCTGCTGCGGGGCTGAGTCCAAGTAGAGGGGTCAATACTGTAATTGCCAGTAAAATTCCAACAGCATATTGAGCCCAGGACATTGTATAGCCTAAAGCGATCTGTGGTCCACCAATTTTCCACATCTTTTTCGGTTTTGGTAGAACAAATCCAATGAATAAACAGGCAAAAACAACATTGATTAATAATTCAGGTAGGCCAGCCCAAACTTCTACCATTTGTTCGGTAAAAATTCCAGCGTTAAGAAATCCATCACCAGTTAGCCTCCCTAATACTTCTGGTCCTAATATTAGTGCTAAGAAACCACCGATTAATGAGGTAGGTAAGAAGAGTTTTTGTAGGATGGGTATTTTAAGGCGGATCAGTTTTCCGATAACGAGTAGTGCGGCTAATATGATGATTGAGAAGCCGACGATTTGTAAAGACATAGATAAACTCCTTTTCATGAAAGTTATTTTTAAGGGGTAAAAAACAATAAAATATTGAATTAAACAATACCCGATTTAACTTTATGACAAACGTATACTTTACAAAATAGTCGACTTTTCTTTTGTTTTAGGCTTTCATTCCTCTCCAAAACACTTTCCACATTTGCTCTCCATGTTTTTCAATAATATCGAACGTATAATAACTCGTTTCGTAGGATAATCCATCTAACAAACCGTAAAAAACATTAGCTGCCTCTTTTGCAGTAACTACTGTGGTTATTTCTCCAACTTCTTGTCCTTTTTTTATGGTTTCCTCAAATAATGCCCGAGCGGTTTCTTCACTGTTGACCATTATTGTTAACAATCTTTCTTTTACATCTTCAGGAGGATAAGAAATAAATCGGTTGTAAAATTCTATACTGCTATCGTTATTAGCCAAGTCATGTACATTTGTAAGAAAGGAGAGATGTAGCGTTTCTTGAATATTTTTACCTTCGTTCTTTAACGAGTTTTTTACAAAATCAATATAATCACTAGAGATTTTTTGAGAAACATCTAAAAATAGTCCAGCTTTACTTTTGTAATGAGCGTATAGAGACGACTTCTTAATGCCAACAGCGTTGGCGATACTGGTCATGGAAGTGCCTTCATATCCTTGGCGGGCAAATAACTCCATTCCTTCAATTAATATTTTATCTTTTGTGTGCATACAGAAATTCCCCTTTGACAAAATGTAATAGATAGGATATAGTCATCTAGAAACGACCGTTCGGTAGGGTCTGGTCGTTCATGTATCTATTTATTAATAGTATATCTTGTTCAATTTTATATGCAAAGGCGGAGGATAGATATGGCAACTCAGTCATTATTACGAAATAGAATATTTGTCTTGCTCTTTGTTGCTGGTATATTTGCGGTTGTTAGTTTCAGTATGTTTCTTACAACCACGACATGGTTTGTAATCAGTGAAAGCAATTCTGCTGGATCACTTGGATTAGTGCTTATTGCTGCAACAATTCCACGTATCGCCATGATGGTTTTTGGTGGAATTTTAGCAGACCGCTATAAGAAAACATCTATTATGTTTGTTACTAACTTTATGCAAGGAATATTATTGTTAACTTTATTTTTGCTTGTATGGAATGATGCAGCATCTATTATGATGCTATTACTATTAGCGGCAGGATTTGGAATGTTAGATGCTTTTTTTGGCCCGGCAAGTTCGTCGTTAATTCCTAAGATTGTAGAGAAGAGACAGTTGCAACAAGCGAATGCTATTTTTCAAGGAGCGGATCAGATTGCCTTTATAGCTGGTCCTATACTTGCAGGAATTTTAATGGAGACAGTGGGAGTAGCAGGTAGCTATTTTATTGCAATGATTTTCGCTTTCTTATCTGCTGTCATTATATATCCAAAATTTATAAAGGAAGCTCCAGTAGAACATGAAGTGCAACAACAGCCAGTGAAGGAAATGAAAGAAGGCTTTCAGTATATCCGTAAGTCAAACTTTCTGTTAACGGGGTTAGGTGTTCTAATTACACTAAACTTTTTTGTCTTTGGCACATTGCACATTGCAATACCACTGCTAGTAGAGAGTTACGGCGGCTCACCTTTAAACTTAAGTTATATGGAGTCAAGTCTTGGAATTGGTTTACTCATTGGAACTGGAGTTTTAAGTTCTATACTCATTAAGAATAAAGGAAAAACATCTTTGATTGGATTAACAGGTGCAATTATTGCTTATCTTATATTCGCACTAGTTCCTAACCTAACGTTATTAACCATTGTGGTATTCTTTATTGGATTTTCCATGTCATTTGTGTTTGTACCTTTCTTTACAGCGGCACAAGAAATTACAGAAGATCACATTATGGGGAGGGTAATGAGTATTATATTCTTAGCCATGAATGGCTTCGACCCACTCGCATATGCAATAGTTTCAGGATTAGCAGCGATGGACATATCTATACAAGTCATCTTATTTAGTTTTGGAATCATTGGAGCGATTATCACTATTCTTTTATTTGTAAAAGCAAAAACCTACCAAAGCAAATAACCGAATGAAAGAAGGGATGTCGTTTTGAAAGGAAAGCAACAAAAAGAAGAGATAGACAAGATTAACGTAGAGTAAGCACCTTGCTTGGATGAAAATGTACTGCAAGGTGCTTATTTTATTTCGTATTCGAGCAGCAATCCTCTATATTAATGAAGGTTTACTTTATTTTGAGGCATGTACTTGTTTTCTTCTCCACCCACCAACCACTATTAATACGAGTGTCAAACCTAATAACGACAATATTTCTTGATTGCCAACAGGTGAGAAAAATTGTTGAATATACGGTTCTTTTAACAGCATTTTTCCAGCCGTCCATGTAAGCAATCCAGCTCCAAAATAAATAATAACTGGAAATTTATGAATGAGTTTTAATATAAATTCGCTCGCAGTTAGGATGATAGGAATACTAAGAATAATCCCTGCGATAACAAGCAATAAATCGCTATTTGCAATAGCGGCAATAGCAAGTACATTATCAAGGCTCATTACGACATCAGCGAAGATGATAATGGAGACAGCTTCTTGTAATGATTCACCACTTTTCATATTTTTGTAGTCTTGCTTGTCCACTAAGAGCTTATAGGAAACGAATAGCAAGAGGATTCCACCAATCAATTGAATAAAAGGCATTTGGAATAAATGAATCATTAAGAATACGAATAGAATTCGCATGGCAATAGCACCAAAGGTTCCCCACCAAATTGCTTTACTTTGTAAATGCGTAGGAAGATTTCTACTTGCCATGGCAATAACAATTGCATTGTCCGCGCTGAGTAAGATATTAATAAGGAGTATTTGTATAACTATTTCAATTAATTCCAACTTACTCCTCCTTTCAAAAAGTCCAAGCTTTTTTTCAATATATGATGAAAGGGAGGAGGGTTAGAACGTAATGATTAAAATTTTGTATTTCACTAACCAGTAAAATAGAAATGTTGGCGATAACTGTTTATATTTCCCTCAACTTCGCTAAGTTATAGGTTTGGTAAATGAATTAAGTGGAGAGATGTTACTAAAGAGTTGGGGTATAACAAACAGTTTTGTAAAAGAGTCATAAAAGGATATTTTATGTAAAATCCGAATGTTAGCTGTTCTGATTTTCATTACAGACGAACACTTTTTGTAGGCACGGCTTCATCTAACTTGAAAAGAGGAACACTTTTCAAGTGGTTTTTCAAGCTCAGTTATTCTGAGCAAGAGTCGCCGTCTTCCATTACAATCAAAGCCAAGTTATTGCTATAATCTGAACAAGATAGTTTTTAAATGAAACTTAACAATTATGAAATTGAGACAAAAAGATGGATGACAGAATAAGCGTAAGAAATATACGGAGACTCCTTGAAAATCAAAAATCGATTTTCTGCGTGCGATGCAATGCTGTCGAAGTATTCCTTGTCCTGTGGGAGTGAGGCATAGGCGAGACCCCGGAATACGAAGTATCCGGAGGTTCACCAGCCGCCCACATAAAGCGGAGTATATTTCTGAAGCGGGTTATTATTCATTCGGATTTGTCTTTTGAATATATACTTTGTCACAATACTTTTCTCATTGTTTTTCTGCTAGTCCTTGTTCATGTGATTGACGTACTCTTTGAAGGAGTTCGCTATCAGTTAATAAACGGTATCCTGTAGAAGCTAGAGCTTTAGCTCCTGTTATAATAGCTTCGTTACCTGCAGCAGATTTTGCGGCTTCTCGAAACTCAACTGTATGGCCAATTAAATTATCTTCGCCAATTTTAATATGACCATGTGCGGTAGGTACTTCATAGCTAATATTACCAGCATCTGTAGAGCCTTTGCCTTTCTTTTTCTCTGTGATTACTGTTTCACCTTGCTTTTCTAACTCTTTCTTTAAAACATTGTCTAGTGTATTCGTAAGCACAAAATCTTTTACTTCATTTTGGAATCGCTCCACTTTGACAGTTGAACCAGTGGCAAGTGCTGCGCCTTTTGCAATAGCACGAACTTTTTCAGCGGTTTCCTCTGTTTTGCTCCAAGATTCGGCTCTAATATAAAAGCGAGCTGCTGCATATTCCGGTATAATATTTGGGGCATCTCCACCATGAGTGATAATGCCATGAATGCGAACATCACTAGGCAGTTGTTGGCGTAGTGCATTAATTCCGTTAAATAATTGAATAACAGCGTCTAATGCATTAATTCCTTCTTCTGGTGCTCCAGATGCGTGAGCGGGCTTTCCGTAGAAATGGAATTCTAATGGGTCTACTGCTAATGTTTCACTTGTTAAACTTGTTTTTCCTGATGGATGGAGCATAAGTGCCACATCGATATTTTTTAGCAAACCATGTTTTACAAAGCTCCCTTTAGCACTTCCGTTTGGTCCCCCTTCCTCGGCTGGTGTGCCTAGCACTACTACACGACCTGCAGTTTCTGAAAGGGATTCAGCTAAGCCAATAGCTGCTGCGATACTTGTTGTACCAATGATATTGTGCCCACAAGCATGCCCGATTCCTGGTAGTGCATCGTATTCTGCGAGAAAGGCAATCGTTGGGCCTTCTATGCCACTATCTTTGGATGCAAAAAAGGATGTCTTATGTCCTGCAACTGCTGATTCAACAGTGAAACCTGCATCTGTTAGTGTTTGTATAAGTTTCGAACTTGCAAAAAATTCCTCATTACCAATCTCTGGTTGCGCGTGAATGTCCTGACTAATTTGAATATATTTGTCTTTATTATCCTCGATATTTTGAAAGATAGCTTCTTGATGTGATTGAACGATACTCATAATTATTCCCTCCTCAGGTATAAATGTTATTTTTTTAACTGTTCAAAGGCTTTATCTAACTGTTCTTGCGTTAATTTCACTAAGAATGAACCGCCGTTTGTATCATCTTTAATTGCTTGTTCGATATCCTCTTCTTGATAAAGTTCTACGATACGCTGGTATACTTCATTATCTTTGTCTTCTGCTCGAGTTGCGATAATATTGACATAAGGGTGTGTTGCCTCTCCATTTGCGTCTTCAATATAAATAGGATCTTCACCTGGTTCAAAGCCTGCTTGACCAGCTACACCATTGTTGATTACGGATGCAGCAACATCTGGCAATACATGGGCAGTTTGTTGTGCCGTCATCGGAATAATTTCTAAATTCAATGGGTTCTCGTCTATTTGCGAAGGGTCACCGAACATTCCAAAATTATCACTTAATGTAAGTAGGCCTGCGCTCTCTAGTACTCGCAAGGAGCGAGCTTGGTTAGATGGATCATCTGGAATGGCAATTTTGTCTCCTTCTTTCAATTCAGAAACATCACTGATCTTTTCGGAATATAATCCAATTGGTGCAAGAACAGTAGATCCAATGGGAACAATGTCTTCACCACTTTCCTTCACATATTGCCCTAAGAAAGCAATGTGTTGGAAAGCATTGATATCAATATCTCCCTGAGCTAAGGCGTTGTTCGGCAATGTATAATCAGCAAACTCGATAAGTTCGATGTTGATTCCTTCTTCTGCTGCTTTTTCTTTAAGAAGGGGCCATTGAACTCCATCGGCACCATTCACTCCAATTTTTACAGTCACTTCTTCATCTCCAGCTTTGGCCTCATCACTTCCGCAAGCTGCCAAAAATAATATAAAACTTAATAATGCTAGTAAAATAAATGATTTTCTCATGTGAAATTCCTCCTAATAGGTGTCAATTAACGACGCATAATTTTTTTGGAAATAGTGTTACCAAGCCATTGAGCTAGCTGAACCATAACAATAAGTATGATTACAGTCACAAGCATAACGCTGCCGTCGAATCGCTGATATCCATATGTCATCGCGATATGTCCAAGACCACCGCCGCCAACTGTACCTGCCACAGCAGAGAAGTCGATTAACGAAATAGATACAAATGTAAGTCCAAGGATTAATGGTCCTAGCGCTTCTGGAATTAATACAGTGAAAATGATCTTTATTGGACTGGCCCCCATGGCTTTAGCGGCTTCAATAACTCCAGGGTCAATACTTACAAGATTATTTTCTACAACTCTTGCAATGGTAAAACTAGCAACAATTGTCATTGGGAAAATTGCAGCAGCAGTGCCTATTGTGGTACCAATGACGAGTCTTGTAACTTGTGAGATTGCTACTAGAAAAATGATAAATGGGATTGGACGAATGATATTAATAATAAAGTTCAGTACGTTAAAGATAATCTTGTTTTCTAGTATGTTGTTTTCACGAGTTACAAATAGCAATAAACCCATGCATATACCTAGAATGGAACCAAAAAATAATGTTGCTGCGACCATGAGTAATGTTTCTCCTGTTGCCTCTACAATTCGTGGCCAAAATGTACTCCAATCAACCCCCATGTGTATACACCTCCTCCATATCAACAATCGTTTCTAATTCATGAATAACCAGTTGTACTTGCTGTTCATCTCCTTCAAAAGAGACAATGAGATTTCCGAATAATTTTTCTTGTAGTTCACGCACGGATCCATATACAATATTAAAGTCGATGTTATGTTTGCGTGTTGTACTTGATAAGATGGGATCAGTGGCTCTTTCACCTTTGAACAAAACACGATAAAGATTACCTCCTCCAGCTTCCGTCCACTCTTTTAGTACTTTTTCAGACGGAAGTTCTTGTTGAACCGAACGAATAAATCGTTTTGTTGTTTCGTGAGAAGGATTTGTAAAAGTATCAAACACATTTCCACTCTCAATGACTTTACCTTCTTCCATCACAGCCACTTTGTTACATATTGACTGAATAACTCCCATTTCATGAGTGATAAGTAGAATGGTTATACCTAAATCTCGATTTACTCTTTTTAATAGTTTCAAGATATCTGATGTTGTATTTGGATCTAAAGCAGAAGTCGCTTCATCACAAATTAAAATATCGGGTGATGTAGCCAGTGCCCTTGCAATCCCAACACGTTGTTTTTGTCCACCTGATAACTGGTCTGGATAATCTTTTGCTTTATCGGATAATCCAACAAATTGTAGCAGTTCAGTAACTCTTTTATTTACTGAACTTTTTGATGTACCAGCAAGTTTGAGTGGATATGCAATATTTCCGGCGACTGTCCGTGATTGGAATAAATTGAAGTTCTGAAAAATCATTCCTATATTTCTTCTACGCTCTCGCAATTGCTTGGCGGATAATTTTCCAACATCTATTCCTTGGATGTGTACCGAGCCTTCGGTAGGACGCTCGAGCATATTTACCAATCGAAGCAAAGTGCTTTTTCCTGCGCCACTGAATCCGATGATTCCATAAATATCTCCTTTCTCAACCGTTATAGATACTTCTTTTACAGCTTCCACTTTTCTTTTTCCAAGTGTAAATATTTTTGTTACATTCTGAAATTCAATCATGTCTTAACCCCCACCAAGTGATGAAATAAAAAATCCCTCATTTCTTGAAAGACAAGAAATGAGGGATTCGTAACCATATGTATATATGTAGAAGCCATCGTTTCTCATCTTCCAAATGCTGGTTTGCATTTGCAGGAATTGGCACAGTATTCTTTAATATAAAGAATCCGCTGCCGAGATGTCATAGGGCCTGATCCCTCAATCTCTCTGGATAAGAAAAAACGTAAAATATTTAGTTGTTATATTGAAAGTAATTCTAGATGATAAAATAAATTAAGTCAATATGGTATTAAAAATAAAATTATTCTGATAAATAGTCCGAGTGTAGTAAATGAAGAAATTGTACTATTCATCTTCACTACGAAGTCTTGCATAGATACCATTTGTCCGGTTTAAATCAAGCTTGAGTCCAGCATATGGATTTGCGTGTAAATTTTCTTTAATCCATTCACGTAGAGCAGAAATAATATGTTTTGTTACAATTTCTTGCTTGCCATATACTGTGGTTATTTCTGCAGAGAAACCGGAATAATCATCATAAAAAAGTTCAACTTCCACTTCAGCTGGCTCAATTTTGCGTTGGCGAGCAATATATATACATACGGCAAGAATAATATCTTCCTCGGGAATGATTAGCTTCGTCACTTCCAAAGCTCCTCTTCATTTTGATGTTGATTTTGTAGTAATAACTTCTCTGCAAACTTCCTCATCACATAGGCTCCCTTTTCTATGAAGTCGGTCACTTTATTTTACTATAATTATGTCAAATTTATGAAGTGAAACGATTTTTTAGTAATAGGAAATATTTTCCGAACTAGTATATAAAGGTTCACAATTTATCGTATTCCGACAGTAAACATACTCTTCAATCGAGTGCAAAGTGAAGCCCAACTTAAGAGAGAAGCGTTCAATCCTGTACAGCGCTTTCCATGATAGAGAAAGTAGCTTGGTTACAGTTAATTCCTGCCATGCGACCATATGGGAGTGTTGCTTTCGGTTCACTATGCCCGAAACTTACATTATAAAGAACTGGTAGTTTCGATAGACCATTTTCTTTGAGTACATCTGTAATTACTTTTTTATACTCCTTGTAATAGGTTTCTCCATGCGGTTTCGCAAATATAATCCCATTCGCATTTTGAAGTATTCCTTGTGTAGCATAATTTTGTAACCATCGAGCGAGAAGCTCTGGTTTTGGCTCTTCTTCTGAAGTTTCGAAAAATAATATTGAATTTTTCCAATGGTGGATTTCTGGCCAAAGATTCGTGCCTTTTATACTTTCCATAGAGTCGATACATCCACCAATTAATCGTCCTTGGACAATACCTTCTCCTTGTAAAATTTCATATGATTTATTAGGGTAAGTCGTTCTTTTCGTGTCTTTATTTTTAATATTCCATTCTAGGAACTCACTTGTCCAATGCTCTGGTGGTTCGATATCTCCAATTATATTGTTCGAGAATAATGTGTTATGGATATGATTGATGGTATATGGATCCATTTCAACATTTTCAGCGAAATCCGTCATGATAGCAGGTCCATAAAAGGAAGATATCCCGGCCTTATAACAGAAAAAATGAGAAATTGTTGTATCCGAATATCCTAAGAATATTTTAGGATTTTTATGAATTACATCGAATTCAATATAGGGTAAAAGGCGAATACTATCTTCACCGCCTATGTTTGAAATAATTGCTTTTATTTCTGGATCTTCAAAAGCGTCCATTAGATCTTTTGCACGTGCTTCTGGATGCTCATGAAGATATGTTTCTCCTTTTAAACTATTAGGAGTAGGAATTACTTGTAAACCAAATACTTCTTCTAAACGTTTAACTCCTTGGTCATAACGCCATTGTAGATTCTCCTCACCAGCACCTCCCCATGAAAGGGAAATGGTTGCAACTTTATCTCCTGCTTTTAATTTTGGTGGTTTGATTAGCATTTGGATACAACTCCTTTTTATTTTGGGATTCTTGCATGTAATGTATTAATACCCCATTGAATGAAGTTTTGTTTCACTTTCTAATAACATATCGTATTCATATTTGTTTTACAAAGAAAGACGATAAATTTCTTTCACTCTGTTAGGCGAGCTATTTTTTTGAAGCAACCTTGTACTTTTATTAATCATTCGAAATGACTTGGTGCTTTACAGCAAATAACGCCGCCTGTGTGCGATCGGAAAGATCTAATTTCGATAAAATTTTATTTATATGCGTTTTTACTGTCTTTTCTGTAATAAATAATGAAATAGCGATTTCTTTATTACTTTTCCCTTTAGCAATTTCTTTTAATACTTCTGTTTCGCGATTGGTTAATGTATTTAAACGATACGAAGGATGATGAATAGAATTGACGGGCATTAAATGATTGGTAACTTTTGGATGTAGTTGAGTTTGCCCATCCATCAGAGAAATAATACTATTAATTAGATCATCTGGTTGAATATCCTTTAGTTGATATCCAGATGCACCGGCTTCTAACGCAGGTATAACATGATTTTGCTCTGAAAAGCTTGTGAGCATCAATATTTTTACTTCCGGAAATAAGGACCGGATTTTCCTTGTTGCCTCAATACCGTTCATAACGGGCATCATTATATCCATTAGGATGATATCGGGCTTGTGGGATTGTGTAAGTTCAATTGCTTCCTGTCCATTGGAAGCTTCACCGACAATTTTTATGGGAGGTTGTGTTTTTAAAAACATAACTAGACCACGTCGAACTACATGATGGTCATCTGCTATCAATACTTTAATCAAGTTTGATTTTCCTCCTTTAATAGTGGGATTGAAATTTGAATAAAAGTTCCCATCCCGACTTTTGATGTAAGCTGAAACTTGCCACCTATTTCTTCTGCACGTGATTGCATACTACGTAATCCCATGGTAGGCATCTCAAAATCTTTATCATAAAAGAAACCTGCGCCATTATCTGATATTGAAAGAATGATGTTTGATCCTTCTGTATTCATTTCAATGAAAATATCCTGTTGTCCAGAGTGCTTTTTACAGTTGGCCATTGCTTCTTGTCCAATTCTCCATAAAGCTTCTTCAACTTGTGGATCTATGGGTTCGATTCCACTCATCTTAGTATGAATATGTAAATCAAGTACTTTTGCATAATTAATGAACGAAGAGATTAAACCGTTTTCTAAAGCAGGGGGACGAAGCTGCTTTATGAATGTACGCATCTCGCTCAAGGCCTCTTGAGATAAATCTTGTATATATTGAAAGGTATCTTTTACTTCTGGTTGAGCTGTCATTTCTTGACCAGCTCTTGCAGTTAAACTTAATGAGAATAATAATTGATTAACAGAATCATGTAAGTCACGTGCAAGGCGGGTTCGTTCCGTATGAAGCGCAATATCTTGTTCTTTTTGGGTCAAATAAATTCGTTTTAATGCAGTTCCAATTTGATAGGCTATCGACTCTAGTAATGCTAGTTCTTGCTTGTGAAAGTGGGTTTTATTAGGAGAACCGACATTTAATATACCGAATCGTTCATTTCCTGCTTGTAAAGGAACGGTTGCATGATGAGTTAGTCCATCATTTTTAGGGTCGTTTTCTCGTAAAGCGGATTCAATTCGTTGACATTCAATAATGTTACTAGCTTTTGTTAATTCTCCCTTTCGATAACGATTGACACACCAACAACTTTTCTTTTTCATCCGATAACAGTTGTTTGCAGAAAGTGCTGGTGGAAGAGCATGGCTAGCGGTTAATTTTGGGTTTTTTTGATCTCCATTTTCATCTATAAGGAATATCCACCCGATTTGGAAACCAGTGACTTGTAATAGTTTCTCAAGAACTTCATGCAATGTTTGTGTTATCTCCGTTCCTTCATTTAGCAATTCAGCTATCTCTTTAAGAATACTTCCTTCTGTTAATGGATTGCTAGACATGAAATAGACCATCCTTACCTTTTTCTATTAGTATAGCATTTTTTACGTGTTTTTTATTTGTAATAGTTCGATAATTTCTTGATCTGGTCCCTCATAGAAGATAGATTTCCAACCATTTGAGATTTCATAAGGGCCTTCAATCGGTACTATTTGAAGCGATTTTAAATAAATGATTGTTTCCTTCATGTTATTAACCTGAAAGCAGATATGAACATGTGGGGAGTGGGAAGGTGGAGAAGAGGGTTGAATCAATTCTAACCTCCACTCCTTTCTTTTTAGAAAAACGATTTGTTCATCCATAAATGTGAGATACTGTTCTACATCCAAATCGAACATCAATTGATAGAATTTCTGAGATCTTTCTAAATCAGTAACTTCAATAGCTATATGATGAAATTGCATTATTAATCACCTCTAGAGGGGAGCTTGTAAACTATAAGGATGTTTTTCTGGTAAGATAAGATTCATATCTCCAAACTCATGCCATAGATAGCCTTCTTTAATTGCTTGTTCGTAAGCATTTAACAGCAACGACTCCCCAATAAACGAGGTTAGCATTTCTAAGTGACTAGATTTTGGTTCGTGTAAGCCGGTTATTAATCCATTTGTAAGTTTGCGAGGAAAGTCACGTTGGATATATAAATTTGTCCATCCGGTTGATTCTCCGGTTAGCGCCATTGTTTCAAGTGCACGTACAACCGTCGTGCCAACTGCGATTACTTGTTTGTTGTGACTTTGGGTTTGCTCAATCAATGATACAGTTTCCTTTGGTATCGAATAAAACTCTTCGTTATTATCTGGAGAATGATCCCACGCATCGTCTAATAAATAACTAAGGCCTGTATGCAACTGGAGAAATGCGATGTTGATACCTTTTTTCTGTAATCGGAAAAGCATTTCCCAACTAAAAGCACGCCCTGCTGAAGGCATTTCTACAGAACCAGGGTGTATAGCATAAGCAGTCTGGTAGGCATCTAATGACCATGGGTGATGAATATATTCGTAGCGAACAGGTTCCCCGTGCGTATAGAAGTAGTTGTATAAATCAATGTCACTTCGATTAAATTCTATCTGTTTTAATGGAGACTGTAATTTGGATGCAATTATTTTTCCGACTAACCCTTCACGAAAATACAACTGCTCATTAATCAAAGCTTCTATAGGGACAAGCACCTCCC
Source organism: Oceanobacillus kimchii X50 (assembly GCF_000340475.1). Classification (NCBI taxonomy): domain Bacteria; kingdom Bacillati; phylum Bacillota; class Bacilli; order Caryophanales; family Bacillaceae; genus Oceanobacillus; species Oceanobacillus kimchii. Next base: position 3,365,599 of record NZ_CM001792.1, on the reverse strand, counting down.
ATACATTATTAGATAAACGTTTTGCTAAACGGACTTCGATCGTTTTACCGTTAGATAATGTAGCCTTTAACACAGGTGGAATGGTCCGACTATTATTTAGAACGAGTAAATCACCAGAAGAAAGATAGTTTTCTAAGTTATAAAAATAACTGTGTTCATAAGAGCCATTGCTAGAATCAAGCGCAAGCAAACGTACTTGATCACGTCGAAGACCTCTTTTTTCTGGTGGTGTTGTAGCATTTGCTTCATCAGGTAAATGGAAATGCGGAGCATGAGGAAGCATATTATTCTCCTCCTTTTGCAAAATCGAATGTTTGTGCTTCTAGTCGCTCTCCATGTATGTTACTGGCATCATCTGAAGCGAGATATAAAAATACATCTGTACAATCTTCTGGTTGAGCAAGTTCGTATTTACAATTAGGTACTGCAAGGTCATGCATTTCTGTATCCATTTCTCCTGGATCTACCATGTTAACCCGAATAGGTGTTTCTTTAAGTTCATCAGCCCACGTCTGGGTTATTCCTTCTACTGCGAATTTAGATATTCCATAAGCTCCCCATCCGCTATAACCGGTGTTTCCAGCTTCGGAAGTTATATTGATTACAGATCCATGATTTCTTTGCAGCATTCCTGGAATGACTCGTTTTGATAAAAGAAAAACACTAGCAGTGTTTACCCGTAATACATGAAAGAAATCATCTTCAGTAGTATCTAGTAATTGAGGGATTGGGCTAGGACCTACAGTCGATGCATTATTAATTAAGACATCTATTTTCCTAAATTTTTCTTCGGCAAGTGCTACGAATCTCTCAACATCTCTTGTATTATTAATATCTGCTGTAACAGCAAGAACTTCTACCCCTAAGTGTTGGATTTCGTTTTTAACTTCTGTTAATGCTTGTTCCCCCCGTGCACATATAGCAAGTGATGCACCCTGTCGTGCAAAGGCTAAAGCAATAGCTCTTCCTAATCCTTTCGATGCCCCTGAAATCATAACTACTTTTGATTGCTCCATTATTTTTACACCCCTTTGTTTATTGGTATACATTAAGTGTAAATGGATTAAATGGTAAATACGTCATTCCTATGGTTGGTCTTTCACTACAACTTTAGATGTATGGCAAAATTTGAAGGTGAATTTTTTAAAAAGTAAGAAAGTAGGATAGACAATTATTTATAAAGTGATAAAATATTAATAAAAAGAAGGAATGGGATAGTGTAGGTGAGCAGATGAAGATATGGTGGAGAAAGATAGCAGTAGTTCTTATTACAATATTAACATTAGGTATGTACTCTCCGACAACCTTGCTGGAAGTAGATGCTCAAAAGGAAAATGGTAATGTATCATCCTCTTCAAACTCAGATCAAGAGACAATAGCAAGGACGATAGAAATACAAGATGCTATTCCTACAACAATCGAGGAGGATCTTGATACAGCATTAAATCGTTTAATGTCTCAAGCTCAGGAACAATCGATGATTAAGTTTGGAACAAAGATTGCTACCAAAGTAGAGGATGAATTTAACCAAGAGATTCTTCCGAAAATAGAGAAAGTATTACATACATTACTAGAAGAAACAGAAACAGCGTATGGATTCCTTTCTGTTACAGAGGATCCTGCAGCTGGTTACGGTGAACGGATATTTAATGTTTATGATGAGAAGACAAAACAACACATAGCTAAATTTCATGTTCGTCGAGATAATCGACCGTTGGAAGGGCATTATTTTAATTTTCACTATCACTTAAACACAGATCAATTTAAAGTACATCATGATATTGGAGATATTTACTGGGACAAAAATACACCCCCGAAATGGATGATATAAAAACTAATTCATACAGTCTTAGATGCGTTAATTTAATTAAGTTGATATGAAACCATATTTTATATAAACCGAGCTAAATACCGGATAGTATTTGATCTCCTACCTATGTGAGGATAGAGACAGTTGCTACTGGTAAATAGTTCGGTTTTTAATTTGTTAAGGGAGAAACGAGAAGTCGGATAGGTGACTACAATTAGCAATTCAAAAATGAGGATTAAGGCTAACCCTTACCCTCATTGGCAACCGCCTGTAAAAATACACCTATTTTCTGATCATGAATGGTCATGTCAGCATATTGATCATATGGTGTCGGTTCTTGGTTAACGATAATAAGTCTAGCTCCACTTTCTTTTGCGATTAATGGGATTTGATTGGCGGGTGATACCGTCAATGATGAACCGAGTACGATAAAAAGATCCGCTTTTTCTGCGTCTTGAAATGCAGTTTGAAAAGCTTCTTGAGGTAGCATTTCACCAAACAAAATAATTGAAGGGCGCAATACTCCACCACAATCACAATGATATTCATTGTCTACATATTCTCCGCTGCTATATTCTTTTCCACAGCTTTGGCAGTGGAGTTTTTGTAGTGTGCCATGTAATTCATGTACGATTTTACTGCCGGATTCTTGATGAAACCCATCGACGTTCTGTGTAATAATGGAATGGACAAGACCCTGCTGTTCCCATTCAGCCAAGATGTAATGTCCCTGATGCGGGCCATATTCTTTTACTTTCAATACACGCTCTCGATAAAAGTCAATAAACGTATCAACGTTATTATTTAGTGCATCTATACTAGCAATTTTACTTGGGTCGTGCTGCTTCCAAAAACCTTTGTTCGCAGATCGGAAATCCGGTAGACCACTTTCGGTGGACATACCAGCCCCAGTGAAAATAACAGTGTAATTAGATTCTTGCAGCCAATCTTTTATCACTTTTATCCCTCCTCATGTTGGCATCTATTATACAGGCTAAGCTATTTCTAATGCCAATGATATTGACAGAAAAATGTGGATGTGTTATTAAAAATATAGGGGTTAGCACTCGTTAGCACAGAGTGCTAAATGCAGAAATAAAGGAGATGTTATTATGGGAAAACGTAAATTTAAAGCCGAGTCACAAAAACTATTAGATATGGTGATTAACTCTATTTATTCACAGCGCGAAGTGTTCTTGCGTGAATTAATTTCTAATGCAAGTGATGCGATAGATAAGATTTACTATAAAGCATTGACCGATGATTCCTTGTCATTTGATGTGGACAACTACTATATAAAAATTACTCCCAATAAAGAGGAACGCACATTAACGATTGTAGACACAGGAATTGGTATGACACAAGAAGAATTAGAAAATAATCTCGGTGTTATCGCAAAAAGTGGTTCACATACATTTAAATCAGAGAATGAAATTAAAGATGGACATGATATCATAGGACAATTCGGGGTTGGTTTCTATGCTGCGTTTATGGTAGCAGATAAAGTAGAAGTAGTAACGAAATCCATTGACAGTGATGTAGCATTTAAATGGGAATCCAAAGGGTCTGATGGATATTCTATTACAGAAGTGGACAAGCAAGATACTGGAACAACGATTACATTGTATATTAAAGAAAACCAAGAAGAAGAAACTTATGACGAATTTTTAGAGACATTTACGTTACAACAAATCATTAAAAAGTATTCTGATTTTATTCGTTACCCAATCAAAATGGATGTAACCGAAAGTAAGTTGAAAGAAGGATCTGAAGACGAATATGAAGATGTAATAGAAGAACAAACAATCAATACGATGGTTCCTATCTGGAAGAAGAATAAGAGCGAATTAAGTGATGATGACTATACGAATTTCTACCAGGAGAAACGTTATGGGTTTGATAAGCCGCTTAAACATGTACACATCAATGTGGATGGTTCTATTCGTTATAATGCTATTCTATTTATTCCAGAAAGTGCACCATTTAATTACTACACACGTGATTATGAGAAAGGACTTGAGCTTTATTCTAACGGAGTATTAATTATGGATAAATGTGCTGACTTACTTCCGGATTACTTTAGTTTTGTTAAAGGAATGGTAGATTCGGAAGATCTTTCTCTTAATATCTCTCGTGAAATGCTACAACATGATCGTCAATTGAAGCTTATTGCTAAAAATATTAAGAAAAAAGTAAAACAACAGCTAGTAAGTCTTTTACGTGATGAACGTGAAAGCTATGAAAAATTCTTTGATGCATTCGGTCAACAAATTAAATTTGGTGTTTATAGCGATTACGGTCAAAACAAAGATGAGTTAAAAGATTTACTTCTATTTTATTCTTCAACAGAGAAAAAACTAGTAACGCTTGAAGAATATGTTTCCCGTATGCCGGAAGATCAAAAGTATATTTATTATGCTACAGGTGATTCAAGAGATCGAATTGAAAAACTCCCACAAACAGAATTAGTTGCAGATAAAGGCTATGAAATTCTTTACTTTACAGATGAAATTGATGAATTCGCCATCAAAATGCTCATGAATTATGATGAAAAAGAATTCCGTTCGGTATCAAGTGGAGATCTAGGTATCGAAGAAGATGAGAAAGAAGAAAACGAACAGGAAAATAACGATAATGCAGAATTATTTGCAGCGATGAAAGAAGTATTATCTGACAAAGTAAAAGATGTACGTGCTTCAAAGCGCTTGAAATCACATCCAGTCGTGTTGACTGCAGATGGTGAGATCTCCCTTGAAATGGAGAAAATTATTAATGCAATGCCAGATGATCAGCAAATCCAGGCTGATAAAGTATTGGAGATTAATGTAAATCACGATATTTTCCAATCCTTAAAATCAGCGCAAGGTAATGATGATGAAAAGTTAAAACTATATACCAATCTTTTATATAATCAAGCACTTCTTATTGAAGGATTGCCAATTAATGATCCAGTAGAATTCACAAATGACATTTGTAAAGTAATGGTATGAAGGGAAAAAGTTGTCTGAGTCAATGCTCCGGCAGTTAAAAAATCCCCTTGAGGAAAATGTTGATTTTTCCTCAAGGGGATTTTTCATTTGAAAGTTTATAGAGCAATTGTAAAACCCAATACAAGGAAGAAGAATCACATTAGTTTTTTAGGGAATAGAGCGACTCTAAAGTCCAAACTCACGAAGAAACCCAAACAAATAAGGGAATAAAAAATCTCGTTTAGTGATCTCTAAAAGCCATTAACATGCTCTTGAACTGAATAGACAAAAGCATGTTTCTAAGCATCTTCTTTGGTAGTAGCCTTATTTCCGATACATCTTAAATTGTAAGAACAATTCATTATAAAAAGCTAAGTTGCTTTGCCCCAAGTTTTCGTATACCTCTAAGCGGTCGGTTAATTCTGGATTAGGATAGAATCGTTCGTCTTCTACCATCTCTTTCGGCATGAACTGTAGTGCTTCTTTATTTGGTGTAGAGTAACTAACATACTCTGTATTTTGGGCAGCTACTTCTGCATCTAACATAAAGTTAATAAATTCGTGTGCACCATCTATATTTTGTGCGGTTTTTGGAATGACAAAGTTATCGAACCAGAGGTTGGACCCCTCTTCCGGTACCACGTAGTCGATTGCTTCATTTTCTCCCATGATATCTGCGGCATCACCAGACCAACCAACAGCAATTGTGGCTTCGTTATTTGCCATTAACATTTTATTTTCATCACCAACTATTGCTCGAACATTTGGAGTAAGCCCCTCTAACCTTTCTAATGCTTGATAGAGATGGTCAGGATTAGTGTCGTTCAAGGAATAACCTAATGAGTTTAATCCCATACCGATAATTTCACGAGCGCCATCGATTAGTAAAATTTGATTTTCTAACGAAGGGTCCCATAAGTCATGCCAGCCTGTTAGTTTCATACCTTCTGGCAAAAGAGTTGTGTTAAATACAATTCCAACTGTTCCCCAAAAATATGGAACCGAATATTGGTTATTTGGATCGAATGGTAAATTCATAAAACGTTCGTCTAAATTACTCAGGTTTGAAAGTTTGGAATGGTCTAATTCAATTAGTAAATCTTCCTCCACCATTTTTTGCACCATATATTCAGATGGTACTGCAACATCATATGTCGTACCACCTTGTTGAATTTTTGTCATCATCGCTTCATTGGAATCGAATGTTTCATATACAATGGTAATGCCAGTTTCTTCCTCAAATTGACTAATTAGTTCTTCGTCGATATAATCTCCCCAATTGTATACAGTTAACGTATTATCACCGGAAAACCCTTGTGCAGCATTGAGGCGATTAATCATTATAAGTAAAACAATCGAAACAACGAGTATTGCAATAAATGATCGCATGATAGATTTCATCGTCTCAAGCCAACTCCTTTTGTTCCACTACGTTGTGTAAGATAGTAATAAACAATTACGAGAAGTATTGTTACGAAAAACATAATGGTAGATAAAGCGTTAATATTAAGCGATATTCCTCGTCTAGCTAATGAATATATTTCAACAGACAGAGTGGTAAATCCATTACCAGTTACAAAGAAAGTTACTGCAAAATCATCAAGTGAATAAGTTAACGCCATGAAAAATCCAGCAAAAATACCTGGCGAAATATAAGGTAGCGTAACTTTTGTCAGGACGTTCCAATTACTTGCTCCTAAATCACGAGCAGCATCTTCTAATGAAGAACTCATCTCAAGAAGTTTAGGAAGTACCATTAACACAACAATAGGTATACTAAAAGCGATATGAGATAGGAGGACGGAATAAAATCCTAACTGAATTCCAGCCAATGTAAATAAAATTAAAAAGCTAGCACCAATAATTACATCAGGACTTACAATAAGCACATTATTTAATGATAAAAGAGAATTCCGAGTTCGTCTTTTTTTATAAGATCGAATGCTGATTGCGCCCAAAACACCAATTATTGTTGCAATAAGTGCAGACAAGAGTGCAATTACGAGGGTATTAAGCACAATAATCAATAAGCGAGTGTCTTGGAATAATTCTCTGTACCAGTCAAAAGTAAAACCTTCAAAGTCGCTCATCGTTCCGCCACTATTGAATGAATAAAAGATTAAATAAAATATTGGTGCATATAAAATGAAAAATACAATGATTAAAAAGATATTAGCGAATGAAGAGGATTTATTCTCCATACTACGCACCTCTCCTTCGTATCGATGTTAATGCCATAAATCCTACCATAATAATGATTAGAAAAACTGCGATGGTAGCTCCCATGCCCCAGTTTTGGGTGACGAGAAACTGCTGCTCAATTGCAGTTCCAAGCGTAATCACACGGTTTCCGGCAATTAATCGTGTAAGCATAAATAGAGATAGCGCAGGGATGAAAACCACTTGACATCCAGATTTCACACCATCAATTGTTAAAGGAAAAATAACTCTTCGGAATGTAGTCCATTTCGAAGCACCTAAATCTTTGGATGCGTATAGCAAGCTTGAATTTAAATTATCTATTGCATTAAAAATAGGTAAGATCATAAACGGTATAAAAATGTAAACAGCGACAAATACAAAACTAAAATCGGTGAAAAGTAATTGCCTCGATCCTATTCCTATCCACTCTAAAAAATGATTTGCTGCACCATGCGTGCTGAATATACCAATAAATGCATAAGCTTTTAATAGTAAATTAATCCATGAAGGTACAATAATCAGTAAAAGCCATAATTGCTTATGTTTCGTACGTGTTAATAAATAAGCTGTCGGATAAGCAATTAACAGAGAAATTAATGTGATTAGAAATGCATACCAAAATGAATTTAAGGTCATTTGCAAATAGGTTGGTGTAAAGAAATTTTTGTAATTCTCAAAAGAGAAATTCCCTTCAATATCAAAGAACGAGAAATAAACAACAAGTAAAATCGGTGCAATCACGAAGAGGATAATCCAAAGTGCATAAGGTAACATGTATAAATTACGAAGAGTCTTATTCTCCATTTGTTTCTCCCTCTGAATAGGAATCTAAACGACGGTCAAAGTCTGCTTCGGACTCATTAAATCGCATAACATGTATATCTTCTGGATTAAACCTCAATCCAATTTGTTCGCCAACAATTGCTTTTTTCGTCGATTGAACAAGCCACTCGTTCCCTTCGTTATCCAAACAGGTAATTTCATAATGTACACCACGGAATAACTGCGTGTGTACAGTAACGGAAATCATCCCTTGTTCTACAGAAGTGATTTCCATATCTTCTGGACGAATAACCACTTCGACAGGTTCATTAGCATTCATTCCCATATCCACACATGTGAATTGTTTTCCTGCAATTTCAACAAGGTAGTCTTCAACCATTGTAGCTTTAGCGATATTAGATTCACCAATAAAGTCAGCAACAAAGCGGTTAATCGGCTCATCATAAATATCATTTGGTGTGCCACTCTGTTGAATCTTTCCTTTATCTAAAACAAATATCTCATCAGACATCGCGAGAGCTTCTTCTTGATCATGTGTAACAAAAATAAAGGTAATCCCAAGTCTTTGTTGAAGTTCACGAAGCTCGTACTGCATTTGATACCTTAATTTAAGGTCTAACGCGGATAATGGTTCATCGAGTAATATTACTGCAGGCTCATTAACAATCGCACGTGCTATTGCTACACGTTGTCGTTGGCCACCTGACATATCCTCGATTTCACGGTTTTCGTATCCAGCTAGATTGACAAAAGAAAGTGCTTCTTTGACTTTTTCATCTATCTTGGATTTTTTAAATTTCTTAATACGTAATCCAAAAGCAACATTTTCATAGACATTGAGGTGAGGAAATAAAGCATAGTCCTGGAAGACCGTATTAATTGGTCGTTTGTTAGCTGGAATATGGTTAATTTTTTTTCCTTCAAAAATGATGTCCCCTGATGTTGCTTCAGTAAATCCGGCTATTAGACGTAAAATGGTCGTTTTCCCACAACCTGAAGGACCAAGTAAGGTATAGAACTTCCCTTTTTCTATTGTAAAACTGACATGATCCAAGACAAGAGGATCATTATCGAACTGTTTGGAGACATTTTTAAATTGAATAATTGGTTGATTATTTTCCATTTCTAACTCCTTCTCCTGTTAGATGTTCAAGATGAGTATTTTATATTTTTTTGAATACTGATTTGACTGACCAATTATTATTATTATGAAAACTACATATAGTTATAAACAGTGCAAGTTTTAGTCAGATTCGAAATAATTATACATGAAAAGTATACAGTTGAAATTACTTTTTTTATCTGTAGGTTAAATATTTTATTAGAGCGGGTATATGGTATAAAAGGTGCATGATTATTTTCGGAATTGGGGAAGCTATACATAGGTTCCAGAGCTTTGGCTACGTCATATTTTGGACACATTTATAGAAAAAAGTGACATGATGTCATACTTATTATTGACTTATGACACGGTGTCATTTAATATTAAACTATACAACATGACATGGTGTCACATATGAAAGCTGGAGGAAGTAACATGCCAAAAGTAACCTTTTTCAATTTACCGGATGCAAAACGAAATAAATTAATGGAAGCAGTAGAGAAAGAATTTTCTAGAGTTCCGCTATCTCAAGCCTCCATTTCTAATATTGTGAAGAGTGCTTGTGTTGCTAGAGGAAGCTTCTACCAGTACTTTGAGAATAAAGAAGATGCTTTTTATTATCTTTTGAAACTGCAGACGGAGAAACGTCGTGAATACTTTCTTTTTACATTAGAAGAAAGTGGTGGAGATATCTTTAAAACTATGGAGAATTTGTTCCAGATGTTGTTAGAGGATTTAAGTAATGAAGATAATCTCAAATTTCTTCAAAATGCATTAATGAATGTGACCCATGAAATTGAGGATTCATTTACAGGATTATTTATCGGTCAAAGAACAGTAGGCGGTAACGTTGAAGCTGCACTAGACCGAATTAGCGGATTGATTGATTCAAATAAGCTAAATATAACAGGCAATCAAGAATTTTTTCACGTAATGCAAATACTGACGTCTGTTACTTTCCGAAATCTCGTAGATAAATTCTCACGCAATCTCTCCAATGAGGAAGCAATGGAAAACTTTCGTATTGAGATGGAATTGCTTCGAAAAGGGTTGTATAAATCATAAATTGTAAGAAAATTCACTATAAAGAATGGGGTATGATTAATGTCAGTTATAATTTATGGCGCTGCATGTTCATCTACAAGGAAGGCTAAACAATGGTTCCACAAAAATGGTATCGATTTTGAAGAACGTAATGTTATCCGTGAACCATTAACAGTAAATGAATTACAAAATATCTTAAGAATGACAGTAGAAGGAACGGATGAGATTATCTCTACTCGTTCGAAAATATATAAAGACTTAAATCTTGATATTGAGTCATTGCCACTTCAGGAACTGCTTGAGATTATCCAAGAACATCCGAGATTGCTTCGCAGTCCAATTATGGTAGATGATAAACGATTACAAGTAGGTTATCATGAAGAGGACATTCGTCAATTCTTGCCAAGACAAACAAGGGAATATCAATGGTTACAATGGAAAACGAATAATTTGCGAGTAGCTGAGAATTAATTTCTGGAGGTACTTATGGAATTAATCGCATCACAACCGTATGTTAAGGTCGTACGCCAAGTGAGCAGCCTACAACAAACAGACACCGAAGAGAAACGCTACATGCATCTCTATAATGACAAGGTTGTGACGAAACATCGTGAATTTCCAATTGATGATGTCTTAGATATGTCATATCGTTTTGTAGGGAAAGATTCTGGAATGTTGTATTTACACACGTTGAAAGGTGTATATCCGTATATTGTCAAAACCTCTCCAGAAGATTTTGTAGAAAGCTTCAAGGAGTTTCAAAATAAACGCCGATATCACACTTAACCTCAAATTTACTACATTTAATTCACCACTATAAATAATGTCCCATAATATAACGAGCAGTGACTGTAACTTGTCACTGTTTTTTCGCTTTTACTATAGGCATTCACCTATTCTTTTATAGGATAGTAGTCCAATTTCTCTACTCGTGCATATGATAGTTTTAAGAATATTTGAAAGGGTGCCTAACATTGAGTTTATATATGAATGAAAACAAGAATGTTTATAAAAGTGAAGAGCAGTTAAATGCACCAAATCAACAAGTGTTTATTCGAAGCCATATGTCAGAAGTTCTAAAGGAACAGAAAGAAATCCAACATTCTATTGTGAAATCCATCCGAAGGTTAAATCGTCAAGTAGCTGGTCAAGGATACGATCAACAAAAAAACTGGTCTTCAATTACCGAGCAATTAGAGGCATTGGAAAAGGGAAGTTTGAAACATCAGGTCATGGAACGAGATGTTTTACACCAACTTAAAGCTCTAGAAGAGACGCAACAATCGATTACTATTCAACTACAAAAAGAATCGTTATTCCAAAAACAACTAACGAACAAATTACAAGACATTAAGGGAAGTCAAGAAAGTTTACAACTAATCGTTGAGTCTATTCAAACAACGAATGGAGAATTCACGGAAAAATTTGAAGAGCAAAATCAAATGCAACATGAAATCGTACGCCTTTTTAATGAAAAAGAAGAAGAGACAGAAAAGGTGCATGAACGTTTGGAAAGTCAAGGAGCATTGTTAGAAAAAGTAATTCGTCAAATGGATCACTTTCGTGGGGTTATATATGAACGGACCAATTATTTGTCTAAAAAACTAGAATCTACTGTAGCGTATATGTTGACTAAATTGACGGGGGACAATGATGATAAGCAGGAAGAAATGCAAGAAAAGAAAGAAAAACAAAACGTGTAATAGTAGGAGAACTGCATCAATTCTAAATGGTTGAAGGATTATGCGGTTTTTGTTGTATGTACAATAGATATTTGTAGTTGAAACGATATTAATAATTCTCCTATAATTGGTTTAATAATATCTGAAGCTATATAGTTGTTTCACATTAAGGAATGGATGTAGTAGGAGGTAAGGATAATGAAAGTAACAAGTTATCGCGATGCGTGGGTGGAAGTTTCTCTCGATGCATTAACTTATAATGTACGTCAATTTAAGAATCATTTACGTGGACAGTCGAGATTGATGGCAGTTGTAAAAGCAGATGGTTACGGACATGGGGCTGTTCCCATAGCACGAAGATCCTTAGAAGCAGGAGCGGAATTTCTTGGGGTAGCTTTTATAGATGAGGCACTTCAAATTCGGGAAGCTGGAATATTAGCTCCGATTCTATTACTCGGTTATACACCGAGTCACGCTGTAAGAGAAGCGGTTAAACATGATCTCACTCTCACCGTATACTCTGCGGAAACATTGGAGGCGATAAAGGATGCAGCTCATTCTTTGCAAAAAAAGGCAAAAGTTCATATAAAAATTGATAGTGGTATGAGTCGGATAGGTTTAAGATCTTCCGATGAGGTCCTTTCTCTAATGACATCGCTACAATCCCAATCCGAACATATAGAAGTAGAAGGGATTTTCACCCATTTTGCGGATGCGGATAATGGTGAAAGTGATGCGTATACATATAAACAATTTGAAGCCTTTCAAGGTATTATTGAGGCTTTAGAAAATGAAGGATATACGATACCAATCAAACATTGCTGTAATAGTGCTGCCACGATAGCCTTTCCTGAGATGCATATGGACATGGTTCGAGTCGGAATAAGTTTATATGGGTTATATCCAGGACAACATTTAAAAGAAATAATGTCCTTACAGCAAGTGATGAGTTTTAAAGCAAAGCCTGTGCTCGTAAAAGAAGTTCCCCCTCATCAGCCTATTAGCTATGGCTTAACGTATGAGACAAAGGAAACAACAAAAATAGCTACACTTCCTATTGGTTATGCAGATGGTTTTTCCCGTTTGTTATCGAACAAAGGCCATGTGACTGTACACGAAATAGAGTGTCCTATTGTAGGGCGAATTTGTATGGATCAGTCTATGATAGATGTAACTGCTGTTCAGACCGACGTAACAAAAGATGATATTGTAACCATTTTTGGTGATGAGAGTGCAGGGTTTATTCCGTTAGATGTTGTTGCTGACCAAATGCAAACAATTCATTATGAAACAGTGTGTCTTATTGGTAAACGGGTACCAAGACATTATGTGTAAGGGCTGCAGTTTTACTCGAGTAAACCATCAATATCAACAAATTGTAAATCTTCCATGTTATCTAGAGGAAATACTTTCGCAATGTTATTTGAGTCAAGTGACTGGATATATACAGGTATTCCGTGATACGTAACTTGAATCAACTCTGAGGAATCAATTATTTGCTGTGCTCGATTATAATCCAAGACAAGCTCCTCCTTTACATAAAAATGATTTAAAAGCTATTGGGATTAGTGAATTAAGGTCCGACTTATGAAGAATTATATAGTATATTCTTGTTACATATATCGAATATATTCGTTGTAAAAACTGGTACTGGAGGTGTGTAATGACCCCTTTTACAGAACGTGTTATTCAAATTATCAAAGATATTCCTTATGGAAAAGTGATGACTTATGGACAAATAGCAGCAAATGCAGGAAGTAAGCGGGCAGCAAGACAGGTGGTAAGAATTTTACATTCGATGAGTGAAAAGTATCATTTGCCATGGCATCGTGTCATTAATGCAAAAGGGAAGATTGGAATTCAGTCGGAAGAAGGATTTTGGGAACAAAGAACAAGACTAGAATCAGAAGGTGTGAAAGTAGACAATCAGGGGAAAATATCTTTAGAATATTATCAATGGTTTCCTGAAAAAGAAACAGAGGAGGATATAAATGAAATTTAGTTTAAATAATCAAGCATTCGAAACAGAATTATCCTATGGAAATTTAACAATTTCTGGAGAAGAGGAACATGGTTTTCGTCCATTTGCTTTATTAGTTTCTTCAGTCGCAGGATGTAGTGGTGGAGTCCTTCGTAAAGTAATGGATAAACAAAGAATCGATTTTAAAGACATCCAAATTGAAGCAGAAGTAGAACGTAATGAAGCTGAGGCGAACCGAATTGAAAAAATCACCATGCATTTTACAGTATATGCAGAAAATCTCTCACAAAAAAAAGCAGAGAAGGCCCTAGCTATTTCATCTAAAAATTGCTCGATGGTGCAATCCGTAAAAGGAAGTATTGAGATCGTAGAAACAATTGAAGTAATACCAGCTAAAGGATAAATAAGTATCGTTTGGTAAGAAGTGTTTATAAGCAACAAATTGTATTTTAGCAATATATCTCGGTATAATAAATATTGTATTTATAGCGTATTTTACACTAGATGTATTGCATACAAGGAGGTTGCTCCGTGAAAATAGTTGGAATTTCAGGCTCTATTGTAGGTTCGAAAACGAGAATTGCAGTAGAACATGTTTTGAAATATATAAGTAATCATTATGATTCAGTTGAAGTAGAGTTAATTGATATAAAGGATTATGAGTTGGTTTTTAGTGACGGTCGTCCGGTCGATTCTTACACAGGGGACACAAAAATCGTTTTAGAAAAAATTCTAGACTCAGATGGGATATTAATTGGAACACCCACATTTCAAGCCTCCATACCAGGCACGTTAAAGAATTTGTTTGACCTATTGCCAATGGATGCGTTTCATGATAAAGCGATTGGAATTTTAGCTACTGCAGGTTCAGCTAAACATTACCTCGTTCCAGAACAGCATTTAAAACCTATCTTAACGTACATGCTTGGTTGGGTATTGCCAAAGTATGTTTTTATCGAAGAAAAAGATTTTACAAATTATGTACTAACTAACCAAAATGTGCTAGATCGATTAACTATTCTTGCTGATCAATTGATACAATCTACAAAACAAATGAAAAAAAATAAAATACAACCTTCATCATTCTCGTTTAAACCGTAAGAGTAAGTTAGCTTGCGGTTTTTAACACACTTAAAACTTACAAAAAATAAGTTTATTATTTTTTATTAGAAAAAGGTTGAAATAAATATAAAATCTTGCTATATTATAATTAATTAATAAATGTTTAATTAAATATAAATTGGTTGGGGGAAGTATAGATGAGAATAGGAATTATTTTAGGAAGTGTACGACAAGGTCGTAATGGGGAAGCAGTGGCCAAATGGATGTATGATTTTGCAACTAATCGTAATGATGAAGTAACTTATGAAATAGTCGATCTAGCTGATTATCCACTTCCGATGTTAGGAGCAGCAATAAAAGAATCGGATCAAGAGGAGGCAGCTCAAGCAATTCAAAGTTGGTCAGAAAAAATGGCATCATTTGATGGATATATTTTTGTAACACCAGAATATAATCATGCAATTGGTGGAGCACTAAAAAATGCAACAGACTATCTAAAAGCGGAAGTACACAATAAGGCTGCTGGCTTTGTAGGTTACGGTAGCTTGGGAGGTACGCGTGCACATGAGAACTTACGTTTAATTCTTGGTGAATTACAAGTGGCAGACGTACGTACAGCAGTTACTTTCTCACTTATGACAGACTTTGAAAATATGAGTGTGTTTAAACCAGCTGATTTTCATCATGTAAATGCAAACGAAATGTTGGATCAAGTAATTGCTTGGTCAGGGGCTTTAAAACCATTACGTGGATAACATATAATTTGAACAAAAAAATAGCAGGTATCCCTGCTATTTTTTTGTTTTGATTGATTAGACGTAGTTTACGTCTAGAAAAAAGGTTTACATTACCGGAGAGCTTTCGTATGGTAAAAAGAAAGGCATATGTAAAATTAAGGGAGCGGTAAAGATGGACATGAAGCAATTGCATTGCTTTATTACAGTAGTTGAACAGAAAAGTATTACAAAAGCAGCTGATAAGCTGTATATTACACAACCAGCAATGAGTAGAATAATCAAATCATTAGAAGAAGAGCTAGGAACGGGATTGTTTATTCGCTCACGAAAGCAACTGCAAATCACATCTTCTGGAAAAGTAATCTATCCGTATATAAAGAATATAATTGATGAGTATGAATCGATGCAAACCGATTTAGATGAGCTAACGGGCAGGAAGAAAGCTCATCTACGTATAGGTTTACCAACGGTTAGTAATATTGCATTCTTCTCAACTATTATGGCAGAATTTCACCAAAGTTACCCCGATGTAACCTTCGAATTAATGGAAGATGGTTCAAAAAGAATTGAAGAAAAAGTAATGGAAGGGAAACTTGATTTTGGAGTTGTCTATCTTCCTACAAAACATCAATCATTTGATTATCTTTCTTTAGGTCAGGAACAGCTTCGCTTAGTTGTTTCGAGAAATCACTTATTAGCCAATCAAGATAAAGTCAAACTATCCTCCCTTAAAGACGAAAATTTTATTATGTTTAGTAATGATTTTGCCTTAAGAGATACAGTATATGAAGCATGTAGGGAAGTGGGATTTGAACCTAATGTTTCTTCAGAGACAACACAGTTAGATTTTGTTGAAGAAATGGTAGCTTCGCAATTAGGAATTACCCTATTACCAGAAAGTACTTTGACTAAGTTAAAAGGACATGTTGTCAGTATCGAGCTTGATCAATTGAAAATAGAATGGTCGCTTGCGCTTATTTGGCGAAAAGGCATGGATACATTATATATGCATCGAGAATTTATTCGTTTTGTAAAAGCTAATCTTTAGAAAAGGTATATAAATGAGACCACTCCACAAATATTTACTGCACTTTGGACATTTGGCGAGCCTTTGATTACTAAATATTGTAATCAAGGTCTTCGCTGTACTATCTTGATACCTTCATAGTGTTTTCATATATGGTGTATCTGAAGTATCCCGCCATTATTGACCAAGTGTATTTTTCAACGAATATAAAAAATAACGCTTACATGCAATTTTGTAATGTTATAATTCGCAATCAGCATTGTACATATAGTGATACAGGCACCTACAATGGAGTAGTAAGCTTAATAGAAAACCTATAGAAAGGTGTATCTACCATGACGTCTAGAAAGATGAGTGAAACACGAATTATTCAAAACGATCAAGTGTTGATTAATGATTTAAATAACTATTACACATTATTTGGCGGCGTACTGATGAAAAAACTAGATGCCTGTGCTACATTGTCCGCTTGTAGTCATTCACGCGTAAAAGAATGTGTTACGGCTTCAACAGATGCAGTAAACTTTATTCAGCCAATCATGCAAAGCGATAAAATATGTATCGAATCATTTGTGGCATATACAGGACACAGTTCAATGGAAATTTTTTGTAAAGTGATTGCAGAAGATATGTTGACTGGAAAACGACGTATCGCAACAACAGCATTCTTGACGTTCGTAGCATTGGATGAGCATAAACATCCAATACCTGTACCAGATGTTATTCCGGAAACAGCGGAAGAAAAATATCTATATGAAACAGGAGAAGAAAGGGCAAAGATACGTAAGTTAAAGCGTGATCAAAATAAACAACTGGTCAACCATCTTTCTATGGAAAAACCGTGGAGTTTAGATAAAGAGGGGATTAAATAATGGTCATTTCCATATCTATTTCAGATGTTATACAAGTGCAAGGTGAATTAATGCAAATACAGAATGAACAGCCAAAACTATATCAGCGTTTAGTTGAACTAGTACAACTAACGCGGCAGTTGAGCGTTGATTATCAATATTTTGGCAAACAATTAATCGGAAAATCTTCTCTTGAGAATGCGGAAGTTCCTTACCATATTATCGAATTATATAAACGGGAAATTGATGCGTTTAAAGAGAACCAAGAATCTGCTAGTGTTTTAGAATTCTTTTCTGCAAATGAAGGAATTGGATTCAGAGCTATATGCAAATTAATCCTTGGAGTAAAACCAGAAAAACTTGTGGGGCCAGAAGTATTATAATTGACCGAAGCAGCTATACTTACATGTGTAAGGTAGCTGTTTTTTTGGTTTATAGATAAATTGGCTTACGACGATAGAGTGTTTGTTAATAAGAAATAGTCCTGTTCAAATTCTTTTTCTAGTTCAAAAGGACATATTTACTTAGAATAACTATTTGTGAATTGGAAAATGTTATATAATTATTAGAATATTAAAAAAGAAGGGTGTGTGTCCATGAATCGTAAAGCCTTTGTTAGTAAATTAGTCGTTCTCGCTGGATTAATTACAATAATTAGTGGGTTATTGCTATTTTATCCACAACTTGAAACAAAGATTGATGCAACAAACGAAACGGACATTACACAACTAGAAGATGCATCGTTAGAAGAGAAATTAGCCGTCATTTTAGATAATCCTAATCTAGAAGGTGGCGTTACAGGGATTAGTGTGTTGGATGCAGCGAATGGTGATCAGTTATTTTCTAGAAATGGTGATATTCGTTTACATCCGGCATCCAATATGAAAATCTTAACTGCTGCATCGGCATTGGAAACGTTAGGTCCTGATTATCGCTTTACAACGGAAGTGCTTACGGAGGGGAAGATCCGTGGGAAGGTCCTTCATGGGGATGTTTATGTGAAGGGAAAAGGAGATCCTACCTTACTACAATCTGATCTTGAAGCATTCGCCAAAGAGTTAAAGAAACAAGGCATTCAAAAAATTAAAGGTGATTTAGTTGGAGATGACACATGGTATGATGATGTTCGTCTTTCTCAAGATTTAAATTGGTCAGATGAACCGTTTTACACGGGAGCGCAGGTATCTGCATTAACGATGTCACCTGATGATGATTATGATGCAGGAACGGTTATTGTTGAGGTCAGTCCTAGTAAAAAAGGAAAGAAAGCAGAAGTAACAGTAACTCCAGAAAATAATTATATTACCATTGAGAATAAAACCAAGATGGTCGCTAATGGAGAAGAGAAAGATATTTCAATTGAACGACAACACGGAAACAATACAATTGTTATTGAAGGAGAGATGCCAAAAGACGGATCGCTATCCCGATCTTGGGCATCTGTTTGGGAACCAACAAGTTATGTTATTAGTGTGTTTAGGCAAACCTTAGAAGATGAAGGAATAACGTTTATTGGTAAATCTAAAGATCGTCTTGAAGAAACTCCTGCTTCTGCTAAAGTTCTTGTCGCTAAAGAATCCATGCCGTTAAAAGAACTGCTAGTTCCCTTTATGAAGTTAAGTAATAATGGACATGGGGAAACACTTGTAAAAGAAATGGGAAAAATGATTGGGGACGAAGGCAGTTGGGATGAAGGGTTAGCAGTAATGGAGGATGTTCTTGGTGAACTGGGGTTGAACATGGATACTATTCTTTTACGAGATGGTTCAGGAATGTCGCATAAGAATTTGATTCCTGCAGTAGAACTATCGGAACTTCTGTATGTTATTCAAGATAAAGATTGGTTTACTTCTTTTCAAACAGCATTACCGGTAGCTGGACATCCAGAAAGAATGATTGGTGGCACACTCCGAAATCGAATGACAGATAGCCATGCAACAGAAAATGCAATTGCAAAAACGGGATCGATTACAGGAGTATCTACATTATCGGGATATGTAACAACGGCTGATGGGGAGGAAGTTATTTTCTCTATACTTATTAATAACTTTCTTGGTTCAAGCGCTACAATAAGGAGTATTGAAGATAGTATTGTAAATACGATAGCAGGTCATGAATTTTAAAATATATAAAAGATGTTACTGAGCAAGTGAAATAATAGCCCTCTAGAGGTGTATATTTCATTTGCTTTTTGTATGTGAGTCAATTTCATAATTGCTAAGTTTCATTCAAACACCAGATATATTAATTATGAAATTGATTGATTAAAACTTTTTTTATCTAAACGTGATGAAATTAGGCCAAGCAAAGCTATTTACATTTCAAAATAAATCGTGTATCCTTAATCCTTAGTAAATTAATTGGAAAAGAGGGTTTTCGATGGAGCAATCCGTAACACAAAAAAGTTTTACGCAAAAACAGACAACAGTTTTAGCGGACCTAAATCCTATGCAAAAGCCCCTTCTTATATTAGGGATTATCGTATCTATTATTCTATTATCAGCAATAGTAATAACTGCTGACTGGGTACAAGGCGTATTATTTATTTTAGGATTAGCGTTAGGTGCAACATTACTTTATGCTCGTTTTGGCTTTACTTCAGCATTTAGAAGACTGGCATCTGTTGGTAATGTTCAAGGTATTCAAGCGCATCTTCTGATGTTTGTAGTTTCAACAACATTATTTGCAATTATTTTAAGTAATGGTTTTAGTTTTACAGGTGTAGAGCCACAAGGGTATGTTTCACCAGTAGGGGTGAGTGTACTTGTCGGAGCATTTTTATTTGGAATTGGTATGCAATTAGGTAACGGTTGTGCATCAGGCACATTGTATAACCTAGGTGGTGGAGCATCTTCAATGATTCTTACACTAACTGCTTTCATTATCGGTTCTACCCTCGGTGCATACCATTTACCTTTTTGGACAGAAACTCCATCCTTACCACCGATTTCACTTGCTGAATCGACAGGATTAGGATTTTTTGGAGGTTGGGTAGTCCAACTTCTATTGTTTGGTTTGATTTATTGGATTACGCTAATCGTAGCGAAACGTAAAAATCCACCAGCAATGAAGCCTTTAGCAAAAGGTAAAGGTTGGAAGCTTGTCTTCCGTGGAGCATGGCCACTATTTATCGCTGGTGTAATTTTAGCGGCATTAAACGCACTTGTCCTACTTGTACGCGGAACACCTTGGGGAATTACTTCTGCATTTGCTTTATGGGGAGGTAAAACCTTACAAGCGGTTGGTATTGATGTGTCATCTTGGGGTTATTTTTCAGGGGATGCAGCAAACGCACTTTCTCAATCCGTATTGATGGATTCTACAAGTGTAATGAACTTTGGAATTATTTTAGGAGCATTTATTGCAGTAACTGCGCAAGGTAATTTTAAGCCTCGTAAAATTAAACCAGGGGTAGCAGGAGCTGCTATCTTTGGCGGATTACTAATGGGCTATGGAGCTCGTCTAGCATTTGGTTGTAACATTGGAGCTTATTTCGGTGGAATCTCCTCATTCAGTCTTCATGGCTGGGTATGGGCAATCATGGCATTGTTAGGAACCGGTGTGGCATTATTCCTGCGGCCATTATTTGGTATGATGAATCCGAATAAGAATGATCAGTTTTGTTAGGGAATGGAATTATAGACCCCGGGCATGAATGCTCGGGGTTTTCTAGTGGATTGGAAATATAAATTTGTGTGCTACAGATACTTAAATACCTGAATCAGCCACTTTCCTCGCAAGCGCCTCCTAGGCAACTTTACGAAATCGTCCTTAGATAAATAAGACTTTCCCGCTTGCTACGTTTTTATACAGGCGTTAGAACCTTTGTCTTCAGTAATACTTACCAAATGATTGGTTTAGTATTGCCCGTTCCCGGTACGATTGTGAATAAACTGTGGGCAATTAAAAATTGCGCACTATAGTATGTAAGCATTACTAAATCCCCTGCAATTGAAAAAGAAGAGATAAACATATTCCAAGAAAGAATAGAGTCTGATATCAGAAATAGTATACTGCCTATAATTGCCCAACGATTTCCTGTCAAAATCGCTGTAAATGCCATGGTACTTATTATAGTGATATAGGCAATAACTGGGATAATAAGATGCTGTTGCCCGCTTTCTTGAAGCGAAGTTAGGAGTTGTATACCCATCCAAATTGCAAATGCGGTAATCGGGATAATAGCTATACCTTTTTTCAAAGAATAATTCCTTTGTTTAATAAAACCTAACGTATAACTTACATGACCAAGTAAAAATGCTGTTAAACCAATGATAAACCAATGTAGAGTAGCATCACCAATAATACAAAAGCATAAGCCAATAAGAATAAACCAATGCGTCGCGTTTTTTTCGGGGGGCATTTGCTCTGTAGCATAAATAATGATTAGAATCATTGGTATTACTTTAAAAAATAAGCTGAAGACAAATGGTTCTGATGGAGAAATAAATATATAAACAATACTTGTTGTGAGAATTAATATGGGAAGACGATACAATACCATAATGAACACTCCTCTATGCAAAAACTACTTACCTTTATCTTTTCTAGAGAAGAAGAGAATATCCTTTTTTATAAACAAATATTTTCCAGTTAGAAACGAAAATAATTCATGAAAATTTGTTTTTGTAGGCATACTATTACATATAATTGGTATAAGGAGTGTTTATGTTGAGTCAAGAATCAATAAGGAAAAAAGTAGATCAAATCTTAAGTGAAAGTCCGATCGGTACAATGGCTACGGTGAAGAATGATAAACCACATTCTCGTTATATGCTATACTTCCATCGTGAATTAACTCTATATACAGCGACAGATAAAGAAACAGATAAGGTAGATGAAATTGAATCAAACCCTTGGACACATATATTGATTGGTTATGAAGGGGAAGGATTTGGGGATGAGTATGTGGAATATCAGGGAAAAGTTTCTTTTGAAACCAGCCCAGAATTAAAAAAGCAATTATGGAATGAAGATATGAAGACTTATTTCTCCGGTCCAGATGATCCTTCTTATATTTTATTAAAAGTGGAACCAACTGCGATTCGAGTTATGAATAAAAAAGGAGAGTCACCAAAAGAACTCCATCTATAAAATAAAAAAACAACTGGAAAGCGACTAATAGAATATCTACTAATACTATCTACATTTGGAGGTAAGATAGTGAAGTGTTTATTCAATAGTGCTCCAGTTGTTTTTTACTCGTTGATGATGAATGCCTCAATTCCTAGTTCTTGTAATTGATTTATTCTAGTATTAGCATTGTCGCGATCACGAAATGCACCGGATTGAACACGATACCACTGTTGTCCAGATATAGTTACTGGTACAATAATTGCTTCCATATCTTCGGCCGATAGAAGATCTACACGTTCTTCTGCGTTATCTCGTTGTCTGAATGATCCGGCAATTACTTTATAAAAGTTAGATGGAGAAGGATCAGGCGTATTATTCTTAGGTTGAAGTTGGAAAGCTAGAGCCAATCCATTGACATGACCTTGTGCGACACGTTGTCGCCATGAAGAATCACGTAATTTTGCTGCATCGCCGCTATGGTCAATAAAACCGTTCTCTGTGAGAAGCGCAGGCATATAGGATTCGCGTAGTACATGGAAATTTGCTTTCTTTTTACCGCGGTTTCGCAGTTGATTAACTTTACTTACCTCTTCATGAATAATGGTTTGATATCTAGCAGTGATCGATTGATCCGATAGACTATTGTGGATAAAGTCCTCGTAGCCATCAGCTGAACCATTAAAGGAGTTACAATGAATAGAAAGAAAATAGTCTGCATTCCAATTGTTCGCCTCGGTTGTTCGTTGAGCTAAGCTTTTTGTACTATCTGTTGTCCTGCTCATTTTTACAGATACATTGTTGTAATTAGAGAGTAATAAATTTCGTATTCGTATAGCGATATCTAGATTGATCGTTTTTTCTTGTAGTCCATTACCTGTAGCTCCAGGATCACTACCACCATGTCCGGGATCAAGGTATAGTTTCATTAGTTCTTTTCCTCCTCTCGATTATAGTATATGGATGATAAATAGAAGAGCGTGGACAAACAACATGAGTGTCGTATAAATCCACTCCAGTGTATCCACATTTATCATTCCTATAATCGACGGACATACTAAAAAAGAAGGAAAGATATAAAATATTATCAATTTACATTTGTACCTTTATAGAATAAGAAAGAAATTACTGAAGACCATGAGACAAAATCATTCCCTTGCAATTATTAATTGCATAAAGAATCTGCTTCTTATGTATATAGATTAGTCGATAAGGTCTTTATTCTTTCGATAAGATCGTTTAAGTGAAGTTAATTCAAATATGTACATAAAAAATCCTGCTAATATTCCGACTCCGAGGGGGTCATACCAATCTCCATTTTGTAATCCAATAAGATGAGTTATGTAGAGGCCTATAATCATAAAAGTTCCAAAAAATATGCTTTTTTTACGAAGTCCTCTTTTGGATTTGTTAAGCTGAGAAGCTGTCATAATATCCGTGTATTCAATACCCGATAAAGTATATCTTGCAAATACATAAAAAAAGAAGATGATTAAACCAATCCATAAAATTAATAAAGAATTCCACTCTATTATTGTAACGAACTCCATAAAAATCAGCATAAGTATTAAATACAAAGCTAATACACTACCACCTTCAGCTAAGAAATATAGTACTCTTTGTTTTTTGTATTCATCTGTAGGCAGAAATACATTTAACCACGAATTCATGAGTTATTCTCCTCCCAAAATAGATCATTTAACGTTACATCTAGATTTTTTGCTATTTTAATACATAGTTGTAGAGTCGGGTTGTAGTGCCCTTTTTCTATTAATCCAATTGTTTGCCTTGTTATACCTGTTCGGGCTGCTAATTGTTGTTGCGTTATACCTTTTTCTATTCGAGTTAATTTCACACGATTGACCATATCATTCTCCTTATAATGCAATACATATATTCCTTATGTAAATTATATATTGCATTTATTGGCAAGTCAATAAATGCATAAATACTGTTCGCTAGAAGAAAATAGATTTGAGGATATAAAGGAGGAAGATTAAAATGTCTGAAAAACATAACAATAATAATCAATTCAAGGAGAATTCTAGTTCTGGAGAAAAGCGTAACGGAAGAAAAAGCCCTTTTAAAAATCATAGTGAAGATCAAAGGGGCACTCCAAATGAGTATAAAAGTAGAAAACAATAACATGTAAATTTTTACAGTTAAAAGAGTCAGTGTGATTTTTAAGTCACCTGTCTTTTTTTTGAATGAAAACGAACACAACCTTATTAGATGGGATTTTATTCTATTTTAACTAAATAGAAAATGGATAAAGAGTAAAATATTTTTGTTATTTTAGTAAATTTTGCATACTTCTAAAGCGGTTGACGACTTAATTTGATAGGTGTACTATTTTTCTATTGTAAAAAAGTTAATTGTCAGTCAATTCAGAAGTATGTAAAAGGAGATTAGGAAAATGTCACAGTACAGCAAAGAAGAAATAGTAAAAAGTGTTCCCCAGAAAGGATTCTTTGGACATCCAAAAGGACTCTTTACACTATTTTTCACTGAATTTTGGGAACGTTTTTCTTATTATGGAATGCGTGCACTATTACTTTATTATATGTATACCGAGGTTTCTAGTGGCGGCTTAGGAATGGATGATGCCACAGCGAAATCGATAATGGCTATTTATGGTTCATTAGTATATATGTCAGGAATTATTGGTGGTTGGATCGCTGACCGATTACTAGGTAATCAACAAACCGTATTTTATGGCGGTGTACTTATTATGGCTGGTCATATTGTTTTAGCACTACCAGCTGGAGTTACAGGATTATTTATTTCTATGTTCTTAATAATTGTGGGTACTGGATTATTAAAACCAGTTGTATCAAGTGTTGTTGGAGAACTATATAGCCCCACAGACGTGAGACGCGATTCTGGTTTCAGTATTTTCTATATGGGTATCAATATGGGAGCATTAATTGCGCCGTTAGTCGTTGGTACTTTAGGTCAAGAATATAATTATCATTTAGGTTTTAGTATAGCTGCAATTGGTATGTTAATTGGCTTAATTGTGTTTATAGTTACGAAAAGAAAATATTTAGGACTTGCTGGAACGTATGTACCGAATCCACTTAAAAGAGATGAGAAGAAAAAAGTATTCTCACGAATTGGGTTAGGTGCGTTGGTAATTGCTATTTTAGGATTAATAACTATACCAACAGGAATTTTAACGATTAATGGATTCACGTATGTAGTTAGTATTCTAGGTGTATTAATTCCTACAATTTACTTTATTGTTATGTATCGTAGTCCGAAAACGGATGCAGATGAAAAATCACGTTTAATTGCATATATCCCGTTGTTTATTGCGGCAATAATGTTTTGGGCAATACAAGAACAAGGTTCGATTATTTTAGCAGAATACGCTGATAAGAGAACTGACTTGAACTTTTTAGGAATTCAATTACAATCTTCTTGGTTCCAATCGCTAAATCCATTATTTATTGTTGTTCTGGCACCAATGTTTGCGGGACTTTGGGTGAAGCTAGGTGAAAGACAACCTTCAACACCGAAGAAATTCTCAGTTGGACTACTATTTGCAGGTTTATCTTTCTTAGTGTTGCTTTTCCCAGCGACAATGAATGGAACTGATAGTTTAGTTAATCCGATGTGGTTAGTTTTAAGTTTCTTCTTAGTAGTTATTGGTGAGCTATGCTTATCACCAGTTGGATTATCAGCGACAACAAAACTTGCGCCGAATGCTTTCTCAGCTCAGACAATGAGTTTATGGTTCTTATCCAATGCATCTGCACAAGCAATTAATGCGCAAATTGTAAAACTGTATACTCCAGAAACAGAAGTTGTGTATTTTGGTGTAATTGGAGGTATTGCTATACTTCTAGGAGTATTATTATATCTAATGTCTAAGAAAATCCATGTGTTTATGAAAGGTGTAAATTAAATTTAAAGGTACAGATAAAATATAAATAACAAAAAGGGATGAGCCGGACTACAATCATATCATTTGAAAATTGTAGTTCGGTTTTTTTGGGGTTTGCAGAACAATTGAGGGATAGGTACTATCGTTAACATGACGAATAAGTATACTAAGAAATGTTTAATTAGCATAAATAAAAGGAAAGGATTAAACTATATTATGTTACTAAAAAGAATAGGAATGAGGTACGTAGATGTTTTTAGCATGGAACGAAATTAAAAATAATAAACTTCGATTTACTCTTGTTATCGGAGTATTAATGCTTGTTTCTTATCTTGTGTTCTTTTTATCTGGTCTGGCCAATGGATTAGAGGATTTAAATAAAGAAGCAGTCGATAAATGGGAAGCAGACGGTATTATTCTTACGGAAGAATCTGATTTGCGATTACAACAATCCGTCATACAAGCGGATGATTACCAAGGAGATGGTTCAGAGGAATATGCTGAATTAGGACAACAAAGTGCGATTGCAAGCAATGGAGATAATAAAGCCAATACATTCATATTTGGAATACATAAAGACGAGTTTATTATGCCAAATGTGACAGAAGGAGAAGAGTTTGCTGATGAAGGTGAAGTGATTGCAGATGAATCCCTTAAACAAGAAGGGTTTGCGGTAGGAGATGAATTATCGCTTTCTTCAATTGATGAAACGTTAACCATTGTGGGCTTTACTGACAGTGCTCGATTTAATGCAGCTCCTGTTTTGTATACAGATTTTGAGACATTACAAACGTTGCAATATGGAGAAGCAGTCGAGCAGGGAAGCGAACAAGTAAATGCATTTGTGGTCCGTTCAAATAACTTGAATGAAGTAGCTGTAGATGAAGAACTACAGGTAGTTGATACCCAAACATTTATCGAAAATCTTCCTGGTTATACGGAGCAAAACTTAACACTATCTTTCATGATTTATTTCTTATTTGTTATATCTGCTGTTATTCTAGCTATATTCTTATATGTATTGACCATTCAAAAAGTAAGCATCTTTGGCGTGATGAAAGCACAGGGTATTTCTTCTCGTTATTTAGCAAAATCTGTGATTGCACAAACATTTCTCCTGTCGTTAGCGGGGGTAATCATTGGTCTAGTATTTACCATTCTTACAGGTTATTTCTTGCCACCAGAAGTACCAGTTTCGTTTAATTATCTTGACATGTTTGTCTATGCTGTAGTTCTCATTCTTGTTTCGGTTATTGGAGCATTTATATCGGTGCAAACAATAGTAAAAATAGATCCATTGAAAGCGATTGGGGGCTAAATAACGATGACAATTTTACAACTAAAAAATGTTCAAAAAGTCTTTGGTTCTGGTCATACAAAAGTGGAGGCTATGAAGCAAACGGATTTCGAAGCAAAAGCAGGTGAACTCATTGCAGTGATTGGCCCATCTGGATCTGGAAAGAGTACTTTTTTAACCATAGCAGGTGGATTGCAAACCCCATCTAATGGTGATGTATATATAAATGGAACCCCGATAACTGAACTAAATGAGAAAAAACGTTCCAAAGTTCGTTTAAAAGAAGTAGGCTTTGTATTACAGGCTTCAAATCTTGTACCATTTTTAAATATAAAACAACAAATGCAATTATTAGATAAAGTAAAAAAGAATAATTTAAAAGGAGAAGAGTTAGAGCAATTATACACATCTTTAGGAATTGATCATTTACTAAAGAACTTTCCGAGCGACCTCTCTGGCGGAGAAAGACAGCGTGTTGCTATTGCTAAAGCACTCTATACAAATCCTAGCATTATACTTGCTGATGAACCAACTGCCTCGTTAGATTCAGATCGTGCATTTGAGGTTATGCGTATGTTGAAAGAAATTACGAAAGAAAAAAACACAACCACAATCGTTGTAACACATGATACAAGATTGATAGATGACTGTGACAAGGTGTACCAAATCACAGATGGAAAAATGGAATTACAATCAAAATTACAACCTGAGTAATAATAAGAAAAACCGTACTCATACTCGTATAACTTCGTATAATGTATGCTATACGAAGTTATTACGAGTTGGGATGAAGGTTAGCAGTAATGGAGGTATGTTCTTGGTGAACTGGGTTGAACAT